>NZ_JASJOJ010000021.1:0-74946 GCF_038519165.1 Photobacterium sp. SP02 | reverse complement strand
AATGGGTGTTCACGTTAAACCAGAATAGGTGTTCACATTGGACCGGAATGCGTGTTCAGCATGGACCGGAATACGCAGCAACTCAACAATCACAAATAACCACATCCCCAGGGAAGAATTCAGGACGAATTTTTAGGTTGTCGGCGCCGGGAGCGCCTACAACCGGCCCGGACAACATCAAAGAACAAGTAGGCATTTCTGGGCACTCTTTGAGCCAGCAAAGAGTGTCTGGCGCGCTTCGAAAATGGTGAGATTGCCACTGAACCCAAGCGCGACATACCAGACAGACTTTAAAGAGAACACACCCCACTTCGCGAACCTTATATTGATCACCCAGAATGATCCGTATAACCTGACCTGAAACAACACTATATGAATAAACATGAACACAACTAAGCCCATTACCCGAAAAGAAAAAGGCTCGACGATTGAGCGTGTCTTACGGATTTTATCCTTTATTTCCGAACACGAAGGTCAGTACGATCAGAATGAACTGGCTGAGGCGATGGATCTCCCCAAGCTGGCCACGGCCAAACTGCTGGTTCAGTTAAAAGAACTTGGCATTCTGCGCGAGAACATGCTGAGAAAAGTGATTGCCGGACCAGAGTTCAGACAAATGGCGCTGGCTGTTCTGCGCAACAAGGTGTTTGAGTCACAGCGCCTGAAAGTGCTGGAAAGGCTGTCGGCGCTTATTGGTGAAACCTGTGGGATCTCTGTGCCGAACGGCATCGAAATGCTGTACTTTGAACGGGTTCAGACCAACTGGCCTTTGCAAATCAGTCTGCCGGTGGGCAGCTCAGTGCCGCTGGCGGCGACAGCGTCAGGCAAATTGTACCTGGCAACCTTGCCCGACAGTGTCCGCCGGGTGATTCTGGATAACATTGCGCTGGAAGTCTTCACCGAGCATACCCTGGTTGATAAGGCACAGCTGGAGCAGGAGCTGGCTGTTATCCGTGAACTGGGTTATGGCCGGGATAATGGCGAATTTATAGATGGGATGGCCGCGGTTTCCGTGCCGATTGCCCGCGACGGCTTGCTGCTGGGGTTCCTGTTCTGCCACAGCCCGGTGGTACGTCATTCATTGCTCGATCTGGAAACCTTTGTGCCGCTGATGCAAGAAGCCGCTGATGAGATTATGGCCTTGATGCTGACCGACGATTAGCAGGCAACAGCAAAGGGTTGTGATTAAGTCAGGTCACGAATATAGCTCTGCAGCTGGTCTCGGGTACGCTCGAGATCAGGTAAATACGTCAGCAACTGATCCAGAGATTTGCGTGTTTTCGGGCAGTGGCAAAACAGGGATGCCAGAAATTTGCCGTCGGCAGATTTGACCGGAATGGCCACAGCCACCAGTCCGTCGATAAATTCTTCGTTGTCCACACTCACCTGACGTCCGCGGATGACTTTTAATTCCTGTTCCAGCGTATCACTATCGGTATGGGTATTTTTGGCCAGTTTGGTCATCTCCAGCTGGCCGATGATCCGCTCCCGCTGCGACTTGTTCAGGGAGCTCAGAAACAACTTACCGCTGGCAGTTGCCCATATAGGGGTTTTCATCCCTATGGGTAAAACAATCTGCAGCGGCCAGTTGGTCTGAATACGCTCGTGGTACACCATTTCATGGCCGTCCGGAATGGCAATCCCACAGGTTTCTTTCACGCGCCGCGACAACCCGTGCAATATTGCCTGAAGTTGTGCTTTCCGCTCATTGTTACTGTTCAGGTTGAGGGCAATACGCTTGAGTTCGGCACCGGGGTAAACGTTGCCGCGCTCATCGGCCGTCAGAAACTGTTCGTCATCCAGCTGCTGAACCAGGCGGTGATAGGTCGGTTTTGGGATCTCAGAATGAAAAATCAGCTCCGGCAGCGGAACCGGCTGTTCCTGTCTGGCGCTCTGGGTGATGATTTCAACTATGCGACTGACGGCGTTGGCTTTGTTTTCCATAGCTGGATCCTGTAATTCCTGTTGTCCGGCGATTATAGCGGGTATGCCTATTGCCTAAAAGGTTGATGTGGAAACGATTCACAGAAAAGAGTGTCGGTATTTCCCTCAAACAGGGAGGGCATTACAAAGGTACAGCCAGAGAGTGGCTGCTCACTGCGTTCCTGCTCAGACATGCCATACCAGCCCGTGGTCACAAATAGCATGTCGAGTTTGTCGCCGCCAAAGGTACACCGGGTGGCGTGTTTTACGGGCAATTCTTCCAGATGAATACATTTACCTTCCGGGTTGTATATGCTGACCGCGCCTTTGTTCCAGTGGCACACGTAGAGATTTCCCAGCTTATCTGTGGTCAGGCCATCCGGTAAGCCTTCTTGCTCCGGCAACTGTATAAAGACACGTTTGCTGAGTACGGCAGTCCAGTCGTCATTCATTTGCAGCTCGATAACCTGACCGCGGAACATATTGGCCACGTAGGCACGCTTCAGCCTGGCGTTAAACGCAATGCCATTGGCAACGGCATACCCGCTATCTATCTGGCTGATGGTATGGGTGTCAGCCCGGTAGCGGTACAGACAGCCATCGGCTTGCTCTAAGTGGCTTTCATTCATTGAACCAAACCAGAGATCGCCATTCGGGCAATTTACCGCATCATTCAGCCGTATTCCGGCCAGCCCTTCGGTTGGGTCGGCGATAAACTCAAAGCCGCTGAAATCTGCCTGGCAGCGATATAGCCCTGTTTTTGTCGCGGCGAGCCAGCCAGAGCTGGCAGGCGCAATGGCCGTGACCGCGACCGGTACGTCGGTGGCGCTGTGGGTTTTTGTTTTCAGGGAATACTGGTGGATGCGGTGATGCTCTGTATCGACCCAGAACAGGGTCTGCGCTGAGGCCAGCCAGATCGGCGACTCGCCAATTTCACACGTAGCGTCAGTCAGGGGTTGAGCGTAGGGGTTGCTCATAATCAATGTCCATATAATGATATTTAAAGTATCAATATAGATTAATTATGATAAAGGTGAACTGGCGGTGTTTAAAAAAACAAACCCTGCTCACAGAGCAGGGTTCAGGTCGTCATCTTGCGTGTGAACGGATTACCAGCGGTAATTCAGGGTTGCTATTACACTGCGTTCTTCACCGTAGTAACACCAGTAGTCGCAAACCGAGACATATTCTTTGTCAAACAGGTTGCTGACGTTCAGCTGAGCCTGCCATTGGTTGTTGATGTCATACTGCGCACGCATGTCAAACACGGTATAAGACGGGACTTTGAGCGTCTTCTCGACTTGTTCTGTCTGGTTATAGAAATATCCGAAAGAGGAGCCGATGTATCGAACGGCACCACCGATTGTCAGTTTTTCTGCACCAAGCTGTGCAAAGTTGTAATCGGCCTGAGCTGAAGCCATATGTTTGGGAATGAGTGCTGTACGCCGCTTCGGTGCGTTTTCTGATGGATTATACTCGCTCTTGTTGTAGGTGTAGTTCACCGCCAGCGCCAGTTCATCCGTTGGGTTGAGGATCGTCTCGACTTCAACGCCTTTCGATTGAACTTTGCCTGCTTGTGTCATTGCAGTCGAAGTTTGTGATGTCACCAAACCATTGTTTTGTTCAATATTGAACAGAGCAATGTTCATATAGCCATCGATAAACTCTGGCGTATATTTCACACCGGCTTCAACCTGTTCTCCTTCCAGCGGTTTGTAGACTTTGTTGGTAGTCGGATCGATTGAGGCTTCCACTTCGAAAGACTCTGCGTAACTGACATAAGGAGAAAGCCCAATTTCAGACAGATACATCAAACCGCCATTCAGAGAGAAATTATCGGTTGAAATATCGTCGCCGTCGTTTTTCACGCTGACATCATCAAAACGACCGCCAATTGTTGCAATCCATTTTCCGTCAATTTTCAGCTGATGCTTCGCGTAGAGGCTGGCTTGCTCTTTTTTGATTCGGGCATATGTAGTTGCCGCTGGATCGGCTGGGGTAAATTGCCCATACACAGGATCAAAGGCGTTGATTGTTCCCATATTTGCCGTTGTGTTTGAACCATCTTTATTTTTGAAATATTGAAGATCCAGGCCCATCAGCAACGTATTTTCTGTTCGGTCGCCATACCATTTGCCGATAACTTGGTTATCCAGGCTATAGCTGTCGGTTGTCCCTTCTTTATAAGTGAGTCCGCGGAAAAGATCGGCGGTACTGTCACTGCTTAAAGCATACGTGCTGCGCAGTAGCAAATCAGTGCGGGCATATCGACCATTCTGCTTGATGTTCCAGGTATCGTTAAACTGATGGCTTAATTCGTAACTCAGTGCAATTTGTTTATTTTCGTTAATGTCGTAATCTGGCTCGCCCAGATTTGTTGACGGATCTATTTTTCCCTGAGGGGTATCGACCAAAGTACCGTAAATCGGGAAGAACGGACTGGTAGGAACCCCTTCATCCTCTTTATAGCTGGCAAGGAAAGTAATACTGGTGTCGTCAGACATGTCCCAGGTCAGGCTTGGTGCGAAGTAATAACGGTTATTGTAAGTACCGTCCAATGTGCCATCACGCTCACTCGCCAGGCCGACAATCCGATAACGGACATCGCCCTCTTCATTGGCATAATCGGAAATGTCGACACCAATGCGTTTCAGGTTCCGGTTACCGGTTTGCAGCTGCACATTACCTTCTGGCGTGTCGGTAGGACGCTTGCTGATGGCATTGACAACTCCTCCCGGAGGCGCTTCACCATAAAGCACAGAGGCAGGCCCTTTCAGGATTTCAACGCGCTCAAGACCGAATGGCTCCAGTGTCCATACATAGTATCCGGTAGTAAAAAGGCGATTACCGTCTAAGTAAGTTGCAGCATCAAAACCGCGCACTTTAAACCAGTCTGTATCTGTATCTGAACCATAAGGTGCTGAAAGTACACCAGCCTGATAGCGTAGCGCTTCATCCAGTTTCTGGAATTGATTCTTTTCCAGATTATCCTGATCAACAATCGCCATGGTACGAGGCGTTTCAGCCAGTGGTGCTTCTACTTTCAATGTTGACGCAGTCACAACAATCGTCTCTGGCTCAACATCCTGTACGCTGTTCGTTGTTTCATCTGCAAATGCAGGCAATGCGATAGCGAATAAGGAAATCGGCAGAATGCTTTTGTGGCAGATTTGTCTGATTGCCAGCCCAAGCGTACTTGGACTCGGCTTGAATAATTGTGTCATAACGCGGATACCCTAAACGATGTAAAACTAATACGAAGTAATAATTATTGTTATTTACAATTATACTTACCGATCGTTCAGGTTGTGTGATATTGGTCACCTTTTTAAAGCGGTATGGTGATTTGGCAGATTAAAAAATCACTTGATGTCATATTTCTGCTACAAAATACTGGACTTGATGCATAACAATGTTTATGGGTGTGTTGGCAGGATACTTCTAGCTATTAAACGACATAATTATTCAATTTGTTTAATAAGATGTGCTTTTTTGAGGCATTTACCACACGTAATGCTGAAAAAATTCATACTTTGATGACAAAGTGTTCACAATTGGTATCGCTATCATTATATTGGTCCAACATACGAAGTAAACGGACTTGTCAGTTATGAATTTATCTATTGCAAGGAAGCTCAGGGTCAGCTTTTTCTTGTTGACTGCATTATTTTTAGCCGCCGCAATCATTCTTTATCTCCAGATCAGTAAAGTGGAAAGCCATGCTTATTCACTATTGAATGTGGATATTCCTACTGTGGACGCCAGTCGCTCCATACAGCAAAACGCCGAATTTTCATTATCCAGTCTCCGGGCTTATATGCTGGCGGCAGATGACGCGCGCCAGGAAAGGTACCGTCAACAACTTGACGATGCGTTTACCAAAGTGGATGAAGAAGTCGTCCGTTTACAAAGTCATCTGAGTGAAGCGCAATTCAAGTTAGTGAAAGCAGACTGGGAAGCACTGAAAGCCAGTGAAAAAGCGGTGGCCGCTATGAGCCACACGGCGGAAAACCTGCCCGCGCATACGTTATTGCAATCAGAAGCGGCGCCGCTGGCTGAAGTTGCTTTAGACCAGCTGCAGGGCATGCTTAACGAAGAAGAAAGTAACCCTGTGGGCGACGATCGTAAGCGCCTGATGAAGTTGCTGACGGATGCTTATTCATCGTTATCCAACGGCCTGGGCGAATTACGGGCATTTTTGATCAGCGCTAATCAGGACAATCTGGACAAGTTCGAAGAGTACCTGCGGCATCACAACCGGGCCGTCTCTGAAATTAACCGTAAGCAGGACAGCCTGAGCGACAGCCAGAAAAGTCTGTGGTCGCTGTTTAAAGAAATGCAGGATATGTATTTGCCAATGGCGACAGACGTTGTGATGCACCGTCAGGCACAGGACTGGAATAAAGCCAATTACCTGATGGAAACAGAAACCCTGCTTGCGGTCGAACAGCTGGCGCAAACCATTGAAACTGTGGTTAGCGAGCAGCAGGTGATTGCTGCTGAAAGTGGGGATGCCATCAGCAGCAGCGTGCAGAAAGTGGTGGTTCTGCTGATTGCCACCAGCGTGATTGCCAGCTTATGTTCTTTGTTTATCGCAACCTGGCTGGGGCGGGATATCGGTTCGCGTTTAAGCCGTGTGGTAACACGCGCTGAAGAAATATCGCACGGTAATTTCTCTGGTAAAGCGCTGGCAAACAAAGGCTCTGATGAAATTGCCGCGCTGATCGATGCGGTTAACCGTATGTCCGTCGCTTTGTCTGGCTTAGTCACCGGAGTGTCGACCAAAGCGCACGCGGTGAATGCCAGCATGGATCAGCTGCTAGCCACCAATGCGGATACGGCAGGTGAGGTGAACGATCAGGCGTCGCGGATCAACTCTGTGGCGACAGCAATAGAGGAAATGTCCGCCACGGCCCATGAAACGGCCCAGAATACTCAGGCAGCATCTGACGATCTGGCCCACTCGGCTTCCCTGCTGGTGAATGGCGAGCAGGCGCTGGATCAAAACCAGCAGACAGTGACAGAGCTTAATACGCTGGTGGCGCAGGCCAGTGACATGGTTCAGCAACTCAGGGCAGACAGTGACCGCATTGAACATGTCACGGAAGTGATTCAGGGGGTGGCAGAGCAGACCAATCTGCTGGCGCTGAATGCGGCGATAGAAGCGGCCCGTGCCGGCGATTTAGGCCGCGGTTTTGCGGTCGTTGCCGATGAAGTCCGCCTGCTGGCCCAGCGCACGACTGAGTCCACGACAGAGATTAACGACATTGTTGAAGCACTTCAGGCGTCCACACATCAGGTCGTACAGGTTATCGAACAGAGTCAGTCTCTGGTTCAGGTGGGCACAGAGCATACTGCGACGGCCAATGAGATGCTCAAAGATACGGTTCGCTACATGGAGGTGGTGTCGCAGAAGGTGAGCGATATTGCGGTTGCGACTGAACAGCAATCGAATGTGTCACAGTCGGTTGCCGAGCTGGTGCACCAGCTGTCTGCTTCTGCCGACGATGTGTCCGGCAATTGCGATAATGCCAACCAAACCTCTCAGTCCATCAAATCCCAGGTGGACGAATTAAACAGCGCAATGAAGAAATTTGTCGTCTAGCAATTTCTCTGTCTCGCAAGTTAAACCCGGCAACCGCCGGGTTTTTTTGTGCCTTATAAATCAATGGCTTGATTCCATTCTCTGCCAAGGGGAGTCCGTCAGGAGCAGTCGTCGCCAATTCACGATGAGCACACAAACCACGCCTTGGCATTGGCCGTGATATAGGCTTCCTCATGCCAGTCTAAGCGCTCTAAGGTTGGCGCGGTCCGAATATCGCCTTTGTATTTTTCGGTGACCAAGACCCTCACTTTGCCATCGGTGGCATTTCGGACAGTTCCGCGGTAGGTGTATCCCAGCGTGCTGTTGCGCGGCCTTTCATACAGGCAGACATTTTCGCCGACACTGGTATAAATGTGTTCGCTTTCTTCTGTCCAGGCACCATTCGCAGCCGGTGCTCTGGTTGGCTCAATCAGCGCGGTTGCGGTAGCGGGTGCATCCAGCAGCCTGCGTTCGGCCGTGTAGGGCAGGTAGCCCAGTACAATGGCCGAGCTGTACCATTCGTCGTCCGGCGCGCCATCATTTTCGATCACTTTCAGCGTCACGAATGGGCCGTCGAGACAAAGATCTGCCCACTGATCCGTTCCGCTGATACTGGCTGAGAAGAAAGGGTATTCCTCGGCTGTGTTGGTGTTTACTACGCACCAGGTGCCTGTCTCCTGGTGATTGAGCTGGCCATTATTGAGATCGCAGACCTGCCGGGCCAGATTCTGAAACTGCGCGATATCTTCCGCGGCCTGCTCCGGGCTGTTGCTGCAATAACGGTAGGTATAAGAGTAGGCGCTTTTGGGGTAATACTGGCCTTTGTCAACCACGGCACCGTTGGAGCGAACCTCATTTTCGTCAATGAAATCCCGGGCAGTGTCATACATACTGTAATCACTGCTGAATCCCAGAGAAGATAAACTGCTGCATCCCGACAGCCAGAAAAGGCCTGTAAAAGCCAGACACGCGCGAGAAAAGTGCTTTTGCATATCATCAACACCTATTACCCAAACACATAATTTTTATGACGTTAAGTATAGGTAAGTACTCGAAAAAGTGAAGGAATACAGAGGTTAACAATGACGCGGTATCTTTAATAAGAAAGATACCGCGTGATTTATCACGTTATATGTACGGAAAGGTTATTTTGCCAGTGCCTGATTCAGCCACTGATCGAAGTGAGATTTTGGCAGCGCGCCATTGATGGTATCGACCAGCTTGCCCTGTCTGAAGACCATAATGGTTGGAATACTGCGGATACGGTATTGCGCCGCCAGCGCCTGCTGAGCTTCAGTATCAATTTTTACGAAGCGCACCTGTCCGGTTCTCTCGGCTGCGACATCTTCGAAAACCGGGGCAAAACCCACGCAAGGGTTACACCAGGGGGCCCAGAAATCGACCACTACGGGCTGTTCACTTTGCAGCACAGCCTGGAAGTTATCGGCGGTGCCTTCTAATGGTTTTCCGTCGAGCAGTGCTTCTTTGCATGCGCCGCATACGGCTTTGTCATCAATACGTTCAACGGGAATACGGTTCAGGCCCTGGCAATGCGGGCATCGGGTAGTGATAGTCGACATAATCAATTTCCATCTGTCTCAATATGGGCTCAATGTACTGATTTTATGTCGTTCAGAAAAGAGGGGATCGGGCAATTATTGCAATAGAAAAAAACGATGATGAGAGGGTGACAATTCATGGCTAATGCAAGAGAGCACATTAGCCATGACGAGATCGGTAGAGTTAAGTGTGGGTTTTCAGTGGAGTAAACCCAGCTCTTTGGCTTCCTCAATGGTTAATCCGCATTCACGGATGTCACGCAGCATTTCGATACGGCGGCGTGCAGCAGCTTGTTGACGTTTATTAGCAGAGACTTTAGCAGATGATGCTGTTTCGTCTTGCTGATCCCACTTGTTAGCGGCATCAGCCATTTCCAGATATTCAAGTGAGTTGATAGACACAATTACCTCCTGAAAGCACTATGCGTCGAGATCAGGCATATCTTTATCAGAGCTTTCAGACAGCGTCAAAGCAAAGAAATCGTGCTTTGTGACCAATGGCATATTTGTGAGATGAAGTCGCTGGCAGGATAAAAATCTACTTTGACAGAATCTGTTTTCAGAGTATCTTTCGCCGTTCCAGCCTGAGAAAATGCGGGCTGAATAATGCGCCATCCAAGTGCTAAAAAGCCAGTCCGAAGACTGGCTTTTGCATTTCTCAGGCCGCAATAATCAGCGTAATTGGTCAACGACCACGCGTACTGCGGCTAACATATCCTGACCGAAAGCCAGACTGCGTTCCGGCGACCAGCCGTAAAAGGCATCCGGTTGCAGGTTGTGATCTTTAAACGGCATTTCAACGGTATACGCCAGACACTTAAATTGCTCACCAACCCAGGCAGTACCCATGTTCAGATTGGCTTCGCCTGGTGCATCTTTGTCATAGCCATATTCATCCTGAAATTCCGGCGTAATTGTCAGCAAGGCTTGTTTAAAGTTGTTTTCCAGCATGGCGTGGCGCTCATCATATGAGGGAATGCCTTCACAGCCAGCGACAAAATTGTATGGGATGGCTTCATCACCATGAATGTCGAGAAACAGGTCGACGCCGGTTTTCAGCATACGCTCCCGCACCAGGAAAACCTCCGGGCTTTTCTCCATGCTGGGTGTCAGCCATTCACGGTTGAGATTGGTACCCGCCGCATTTGTCCGCAGATGGCCTCTGATGCTGCCGTCCGGGTTCATGTTCGGCACGATGTAAAAGACGGCACGTTCGAGCAGCGCACGGCCGACAGTGTCGGTTTCATCAAGCAGTCGCTGCAGCAGACCTTCCATGAACCATTCTGCCATGGTTTCGCCCGGATGCTGGCGGGCAATAATCCAGATCTTCTTCTTGCCTTCGGCTGGCTCGCCTATTGTCAGCAGGCTGATGTCATTGTTATCGAGCGTGCAGCCCAGGGTTTCCAGTTCACAGTTGAAGTTCATCTGAGCCTGATGCAGCAAATCCAGATGCCTGTCGTAACTGTAGGGAGCAAAGTAGGCGAAATACATGGAACGCTGTTCAGGAATCACCTTAAAGCGCAGGGTGTCGCCGTCAAATTCAGCCGGAATGCGAAACCACTCTTCACGGTCATAAGATGCCACGACATCGTAATCTTTCCAGCCTTCCGGGTAGGCCGATTTCGCTAAATCCTGTAATTCGAAGCCATGTTCAACCTGAGCCTGAGTTTCCAGACGAAAGTGAAACCATTGGTAAAAATCAGACTGGTTGTCTTTTTTAATTCGCAGTTGAATATCACCAGGCTGGTCGGCTTTTACAACATCAATATTGCCGCTTTCGAAGTTACTGAAAATGTTCATCTCTCTAAACCTTGTAAGGTAAATGAAGGCAGAAGGTTAGCACAACTATAGCAAGAGCATAACCTGAGTGCTGTTTGCCGCGGTATCTTCAAGCCGTTAAGCTATGTGCACAGTAAAGTAACCACACAGGTGGCAAGGTTGGGATTACACTATGCATCCCGGGCACTGATAGAAGTGCAGGGAAAAGTACTTCTGGTAAAACGGGTTGGGGAGGCATTCACGTTTCTCCCTGGTGGTCATGTTGATGCCGGAGAAGCGGCAGTGCAGGCGGTAGCTAGAGAAATTCGGGAAGAAACCGGGCTCACCGCCGAGATCGGGGATCTGATCGGTATCGCTGAGAACGACTGGCAGCAAAATGGGCAGCATCAAACGGAAATCGCGCTGGTGTTTCGTGCCCGCATTGTCGGTATTGATGCGCCGGCAGCCATTGTTTCAAAAGAGCCCCACCTTGAATTTATCTGGGCAGACAAGTTACAACTGGATGCACATCAGCTTCACCCTGTTGCTTTGCGCGATATCATCCGTAATGACACTAGTCAGTATCAGGGATTTGTAGCGTCAGATTTAGCTTAAGCGGTGTTTTTTGATACAGACAGAGACTAAAGCCACCAGTAAACTTGCCGCCTGGTGGCTTATTGAGCACTTGAACTTTTTTTACTTTACAGCACCATAATCACCACGTATTATTCGCCGCACTTACGGAGAGATGGCTGAGTGGTTGAAAGCACCGGTCTTGAAAACCGGCATACGTTAATAGCGTATCTAGGGTTCAAATCCCTATCTCTCCGCCACATTCGAAAGCCTCGTCATCGACGGGGCTTTTTTTATTGGACTGCAGATGATGTTTTCCGGGATTTGAAAATCCCTCCATGCCTTGTTTTGGCTCCGCCACATTCGAAGAAACCGCTGAACTGTCAGCGGTTTTTTTTCGTCTGAACCTTTGCAAAATGAGAGAGCAAGATGAGACAGGGTGAAGAAGCCTAGCCCGGCGGACGGCCAGTCTTCAGCCGAGCCTATTCAGACACAGGCTAGCCCCGATGTCGCAATTCTGTACTTCGTCTCAATAAGGGACAACGCCGCCCTCGTGAATAGGTTTTACTCTATAGACAAGTTGATTTGATGACACGGGATCCAGTCCGGGTCACCGTGGAGCGCCTGCGTCATAAAACACTGTCGGCTGAAGCAGCCAATACTCTGTGATTATGGTTCAGGTCATGAATAACGCGGAGGCGGGTATGAGCCAGTTAGAGGCGGCATCCATTGATAAATTCAGGGTGCATTTTCAGGGGACGGTTATCGTCCCCAAAGATGATGAATATGATGAGGTTCGCCAGATCTGGAACGCGATGATTGACCGTAAACCGGCGCTCATCGCGCGATGTGTTTCGGCAGAATGTGTGATTCAGGCGGTGAATTTTGCCCGTGAACATGACCTTCTGCTGTCAGTGCGCGGCGGGGGACACAATATTGCCGGTAACGCGGTTTGCGATGGCGGGATCATGATTGATCTGTCCTTGATGAAGGCGGTGCATGTGAACCCGAATACCCGAAAGGTGATGGTGGAACCGGGCTGCACACTGGGCGATGTAGATGCCGTGGTACAGAAATACGGCCTTGCAACCCCTTTTGGTATTAACTCAACCACAGGGGTGGCAGGCCTGACTCTGGGCGGCGGTTTTGGGTGGTTAAGCCGTCTGCACGGTATGACGGTCGACAACTTACTCTCTGCCCATGTTGTGACTGCCAAAGGCACACAGGTGAAAGCCAGCGAGACTGAAAACGCTGATTTATTCTGGGGATTACGGGGCGGCGGCGGTAACTTTGGTATTGTCACCAGTTTTGAGTTTCAGTTGCACCCTGTTGGCCCGGATGTGCTGAGCGGGCTGATCGTCTTCCCGTTTGAGCAGGCAAAATCCATTCTGACTCAATTTGCCCGCTTTACCGAGTCCATGCCAGAAGCGCTGAATGTCTGGATGGTGACACGCAAAGCGCCGCCTTTGCCATTTTTGCCGGAAACGGTTCATGGCAAAGAAATGATCGCGCTGGCATTGTGCTATTTTGGCGATCCGGCAGAAGGTGAAAAACTGATTGCGCCGTTGCGCAGTTTCGGTACACCTTACGGTGAGCATGTTGGCGTGCAACCCTATGTTGCCTGGCAGCAGGCTTTTGACCCTTTACTGGCGCAAGGTGCCCGGAATTACTGGAAGTCGCACAACTTTACCCATTTATCAGATGAAGTCCTGGATGTGCTGATTGAATTCGCCGGCAAGTTGCCGTCACCCCAGTGCGAGATATTTATCGGCACCATTGGCGGTCAGACAGAAAAAGTCTCATCCGATGCCATGGCATACGCCAGCCGTGATGCACGCTATGTCATGAATGTACACGGGCGCTGGGACACCGCCGCCGAAGATGAAGCCTGCATTGCCTGGGCGCGGGAATTCTTTTCTCAATCACAACCCTTCGCCAGCGCCGGGGCATACATTAATTTTCTGACTCAGGATGAAAGTGATCGTGTGGCTTTCGCGTACGGGGATGCATACACGAAATTGGTTGCACTGAAGAAAAAATACGATCCCCATAACCTGTTCAGAATGAATCAGAATATCAAACCAGAATAAGCGAGCTTTGCTGCAAGAGAAAACATCAGGCTTATTAACGAGACCGTTCCAACTGGAGCGGTCTCGGTTTGTCTGTTCAGGCTCGTTTGTATCAATTAAATCAGCATCACCACGCCATGCAAAACAATTACGCCTGCAGTCAGTCTGCCACGCAAGGTCTGATACCCCTTAGGGTTCACTTCCCCTTCGGTTTGCCGGATGAGCTTCTCAGCAAACCAGACGGCCGCATAACCCAGTGCCAGTAAACCGATCGCGATAAGGTCATGTTTATGGCCTTGCAGGATGGCCGCCCAGGCAAGCAGCACAAACAGATTGCTCAATATCAGGGCATTGCGGCTGAGTGTATGGGAAATATGGTCGATGGCATTGCCCCACAGGATCCCGGATAAAAAGCTCAGGATAACCGCACTGTAAGCAATGAACATTTGTTGCCCGGACAGGTTAAAAAGCGTGATGTCGGCAACAGCAAGCAGGGCGGTGATAACAAAAGGGACCAGCCCTAAATACCCGAGTTCTTTCATGATGGTGTTGGGTTTTTGCATGAGCCAATCCTGTGTAACAAGCATGAGGTAAGCGCTTACCTTGTTGTATTGACTATAGCTTCTGGAAAGATCTCCCGCCAAAAGCAGTGGTGTCTTTTGGCGAGAGATCCTGAGCAGAATATGCTCAGTATTTGATTTTCGAATACTTGCCAGTGCATCATTTAATTTCAGAGTACTCAGGACAATACGTATAGTGTCGGTTTATCCTGTGTATTGTATCCAGTCATAGTCACACGTAAGCAAAAGGCGCAGTATGAACCCATTTTTATCGCAAGCTATCTTATTGGCAGAGAAGAACGTGAAAGAAGGCGGACGCCCCTTTGGCGCAGTCGTTGTAAAAGACCAAAAAGTGATTGCGACAGGGGTAAACCGGATGCAGGCCGAGTGTGATCCGACGGCTCACGCGGAGCTGATGGCATTACGTGAAGCCGGAAAGGCGCTCCAATCCCCTCGGCTGGATGGCTGTAAAGTGTATGCCAGCGGTCAGCCCTGTCCTATGTGCTTAGCCGCGATGCGCATGTCCGGTGTGACAGAGATAGTGTTTGCTTACTCGAATGAACAGGCGGAATCTTTTGGTTTGTCTACCGCTGCGATTGCACGCGAGCTGTCTGTGCCTGTTGGACAGCAAAGCTGGGCGGTGATCGCGCATCAACCGGATCCGGCAGCGGCGGAGGCTGAGCACCATCTGTATGAAAAGTGGCAGGTGGCAAATACACTTCCTGACACCCAATCATGATACCGGCTGCCAAGTATGCTCAGCATCGCTCAGGCTGGATGATACTTGTCCTGATTGTATTCATCGGGCTGAATCTCAGACCTTTTCTGGTGGCTCCCGGTCCTATTTTAAACACCATCATGCCTGAGTTAGGCATGACGGTGTATTCGGCCTCTTTACTGACCCTGTTACCGATGCTGCTGATGGGCGTCGGTGCGTTTGTTTCGCCCGGACTGCAAGCCGCCTGGGGAATCCGGAAAGGGATGCTGATTGCTCTGGCGGTCCTGTTTCTGGGCTCAGTGTTGCGAATTTGGGTGCAGGATGGATTGATGTTCATCTTCACGGCTGTGTTGTGCGGGGCGGGCGTGGCATTCGTACAGTCAGCCATGCCCGGCTTGATTAAATCCTCGTTTCCCCGGCAGGTTGCGCCCATTACGGGTGTGTATTCGGCGTGCCTGATGGTGGGCGGTGCACTGGGTGCTTACAGTATTCCGCATCTCATGGATGCTGGATTGAGCTGGCGTCAATCGTTAGGGCTGCTGGCGGTGCCTGTCTTTATTGCGCTCCTGGCTGGCTGGCGGTATTTAACAGGAGTTCAGACAAACCGGCCGGCTATGTCGCAGGTGCGGACTTTGTTGCACCGTCCTCGCACCTGGTCTTTGATGGCTGCATTTGGCTTGGTCAATGGCGGTTATTCCACCCTGGTCGCCTGGCTGGCACCGTATTATCAGTCACTGGGCTGGGAGCGCTCTGACAGTGCCACACTGATTGTTGTGATGTCTGTTTGTCAGGCAATCAGCGCTGTGGGACTACCGGTATTGGCAAGAAAGCAAACGGACAGACGTTGGTGGCTCATGCTGACGTTGGTGATGCAGTCGGTAGGCTTTTGTGGGTTGGCACTCTGGCCGGCCGGAATGGCTATGTTGTGGGTCGGGATGTGTGGTGCAGGGCTGGGAGGCAGTTTTGCATTGATCATCGTGACTGCGTTAGACCACAGCAAAGCGCCTGAAGCGGCAGGCACACTGGCCGCGCTGATGCAAGGCGGCGGATTTATTCTTGCTGGCCTTGCTCCCTGGGTGATTGCCTTACTGAATGATATGACGGGTTCGTTTGTGTCTGGCTGGCTGCTGCATTTGGGGCTGGTGGTGATCACTGCCTGTCTCTACTGGCGATTCAATCCGCGCGATTACGATCAGGTCATGCAGCCTGTGGCTCTGAGTCACCGATGATCACAGTGCCGGGATCAGGCGCAAAACCGGCAATTGGGGTACTGAGCAAACGTCATTTCTCAGAGACTCAGCTACAGTTATTTCTACAGAAGAATTTGACGGTTCAGGCAATTGGAGAGAGGCCAGGCATGGCATTGAATACCTTTCCAGCAGGATGTGTTCTACCGTCATTGAACTATCGCATTCACTCAATGGAGAAAAGTAATGAAAGTTCTGTATTCAACACAAGCAACATCGACTGGCGGCCGTGACGGAGCATCGGAGTCAGCGGACGGTAAATTGAAAGTGAAACTCAGCACGCCAACCGAACTGGGAGGCCAGGGAGGAGAAGGCACTAACCCTGAGCAGTTATTTGCAGCAGGCTATTCCGCCTGTTTTATCGGTGCAATGAAATTTGTTGCCGCTCAGGACAGCATCAAATTACCTGGTGAGCCAAGTGTGACAGCGCAGGTCGGGATCGGTGAAAATCCTGCCGGTGTCGGGTTTGCAATTGATGTCGAGCTGCACATTTCACTGCCGGGAATGGATCGCGAAGCGGCGACTCAACTTGCTGAAAAAGCACATCAGGTTTGCCCTTATTCGAATGCGACGCGCGGCAACGTGCGGGTAGAGCTGGTTGTGAAATAACATTCATTCTCTGACAATGTCTGGATATGAATCGAAAAGGGCTTCATAGCCCTTTTTTCGTTGAACTTCATCACACTACACAATTAAAGTGTCATCTATCAGCAAGCCTGAATCCGGTTGGGTAGCTTGATAATAATAAAAACAGCGATGACCCGTTAAAAAGCATGTCAAAGAAGCAATGGTCAATAATTGAGAATATTAAAAATAAATGGATATAAACGGCCATGTTGTAAATTTAATTAAGTGGCAATGAAAGTTTATTTTTTATTTCAAGCTGCTTGAATTTATGGCTGGAAAAATTATTTGGGATCAATATCAATATCCCTTTATTTCTGGCAATTTCCCCTGCGCAAAAGCCGCTCATCACCCTGTTTCATTATGAGCTTTTTTATAGTGAAAATGACTTTCTTGACCATCAAAAAGTCGGAATGTTATTCGGCTATTGAAATGCTTAATAAGACAACTCTAAACTCTCGCCATCTATTGGTTTTATGGCTGGTTTTTCCCTTTGTCTGAATCTGGCAATCAAAAGGTGTCTGCGATTGACGATGTCATTAATCGCGCGCTGATAAAGAAAAAGAAACGTCAAAAGGAATTGGATCTTGCGAGCAGACCTTCTCTTGAAGAAAGCTTGCGGGCGAAGTTCGATATTCTCGACACGATTACCAAGCCGGGTCGTGGCACTGTGCTGTATAAATTAGCCGATAAAGATGAACCCAATAAAATCATTTGCTGTAAGTCGGTATTAGAGCGAGGCAATGAAGCCACCGAAAATGCATTGCTGAGCGAGGCAACAAAACTCGAAGTTTGTCAGCACCCCAATGTTGTGAAGTACATCAAAGTCGGGCATGAGTTTTCCACGCCTTATTTCTTCATGGAATGGGTGAGTGGGGAGAATCTGGCACAGAAAGTCAGCCGCCATAATCACGGAGGTTTTCGTGCCGACCACATTGCCTGGCTGATTTACCAGCTGGCCGGTGCGCTGGACTATGCGCACACACAAGGCGTGTGCCACCTTGATGTCAAACCCTCAAATGTGCTGATAGGCGCTGATGATGCCGTTCGTCTGGTGGATTTTGGCGCCGCACAATATACAGGTGAAACCAACACCTATGCGGAAGCCAGCCTGAATTACGCGTCACCAGACTATATCCGCACCGGAATCGGGCAGCCTGAAGATGATGTGTACTCCCTTGCTGTCATGGCGTATTGCCTGTTTCTCGGCGTAGCGGCAAGCCCGGAGATCGGGGTGGTGATAACCGGTCAGAAACGGCCTGTGGTCATTCCGCCACATGCCTGGAAAGCCATTAAAACAGTGATCGGTAAACCGCGCAGTCATGGTTTCTCACCGATTCACTTTGCTCAGATCCTGGGTCAGATTGACACAGATACGCCGCTGTCTAATGCCCCTATTTTTAACAATATGCGTAATGCCGATCTGGTATTAAGCAGAAGAAAACACGATCTGATACATGCCATTGATGGTTGGCGTTCGTTGGAGATTACCCTGATTGGCGCCACGTTAGTGCTGGTGGCGTTTCTGGTGCTCCGCCATGCTTATTTTTTTGCACTGGACAGCTATCAAACCAGTCAGCCGGCCAGTTTTGCTTATGACGGCAAGGTTTTTCAGCCTGATGATACCTCTTGGTATAGCTACCAGTTTCTGAATGAATTCACCTCAGAAACCCCTGAATTATCAAAGACAGCGGTATCTGTGGTTGAAGAGTATGACCGCAGAAAATCAGCGCAGGAGAAGCAGATTTATCAGCAGATGAGTCCGGTGTTTGAGCAGGAAAGAACAACCAATGCAGAACGCCGCGATCAATTGCAGGCTATAAAGAATGAATTAATTGTTATGCGCCGGTTGATGCAGGGCGGAAAAGACAGCGACAAAGTTCACATTGAGAAACAGTTGTCGAGTGCCCAGGCGAGAATTAATGCCCTGTTGCAAAACGCAAGTTTATACAGTGAAAACGCAGTGACACCAGAAGAAGCCTTGAATTTACTGGAGTTGGGCGATGTGGTGTTTGCCCGTAAAGCGTTTGAAGCGTCATGGAAAAAAGCAACGGCAAACGCATATTACTATTCTCACGAAGTCCGCTACCAGACTGTCACCAAAATTCTTTCCCGGGTGTCGCAGCTCATGGATAAAGCGCAATTTAAAGATGCAGCCGGCCTGATCGAAAGTGCTCAGCAGGTGTTTCCTGAAAGTAAGGACATCCGAAGCATGGGGGCCTTACTTTATGCACGCCGCGGTGAGTACATACTCCGTCAGTCTCTGCAGTCCGATCTGGTGGTAGAAAAAAATATTATTCAGCAGGCCTATCAGGATGTGAAAACCTTCGCGCCTGACAGGGTGGACAGCATAAAAGCCCAGCTTAAACAGGATATTGAAGCAAGCCATGCAACCCGCTTTAAAGCCGGGGCACTCAGTATCAATGCCAATAATGTTACCTCTGTTGTTTTGCCTGACTGGGAGTGGGATACATGAGTGAACTCAATACCCGATTAGATGAACTGTTGTCACCGATAGGTGCCGGGCTGCCGGTCGGTGAAGATGCCCGTTATGAACTTTGCTATGAGCTGATGGAAGCGGAAGTCAAAAAGTTCGGTTCATTATTTGGTGAAACGGTGGACTGGCAAGTCGTTGAGCGTCAGGCTGAAACTGTACTGTTACAGCACAGCAAAGATCTGAAAGCCATGGCTTATATAGCACGGGCTTGGGCAGAGCATTACGGCAGCGACGGGCTGAAAGCCGGACTCACTTTGCTGAAATCGGCGCTGGAACAGTATGGCAGTTCATTGTACCCGGCAAGAGCGCGTGGCCGGGATGGCGCGATAGAATGGCTGGATAATCAAATTGAGCTGATTGCAGCCAAATTCAGTAATCCTGTTCAGTCTGATCTGCAAGCCTGTGCGGCCTTGTGTCAGGACATCAGTTTTGCGATGGGCGAAGTCTTTGAAGGCTCAGAGGCGTCCTTGATCAATGCGCGCAATGCGTTGACCACCAGCAGCAATTCTCTCGGGGAGCTGCCTGCATCGCCGCAATCCGCAGTGGAAACAGAAAATGGCCGGATGGCAGACGGGCCGTCATATGTGGCTGAGCCCAAAGCGGTTGCAACCCCTGAACCTGTGTCTGCCTCTGCGGCGACCACGCCAAAAGTAACCCCGCCAGCTCCCCTTGCAAAGACAAGTGTACTGAGTGGCGAGGCGGATAAAAAATCCCTGGAGCAGATGGCAGAACATTTACTGCATCAGAGTCCTGAGATGGCGCTTGCCTACCAGGTTGGCCGATTTGTGACCTGGGTGGACATTGATGAATTGCCTCCTCACGATGCCGAAGGAAAAACGCCGCTCAGACTGCCGGTGAACAAAGATACTTTGTCCGATTATGAGTCGGCACTGGTCAATCAGTCGGCTTCTGAACATTACCGCCGGCTTGAAAAAAGCCTGCGCAATACCCCGTTCTGGCTGACCGGTCAGCGCCTGATGCATGACATGCTCAAACAGCTGGGATTTAGCCAGGCTGCGGAGTCCGTGCGCGAAGAGACACGGCGTTTTACCAAACGGTTAGCCGGTATCGACACGCTGAAGTTTGACGATGACACCCCTTTTGCTGACGAGGCTACCCGCCAATGGCTGGCTGCACAGTCAGCCACTTCCGGCTCATCAGGCCATGAAGGGCTCGCTGAGCTGCTGGGTGACAGCGGGGATAACATTCTTGAAGGTGCTGAACTGGGACAGCTTTTGGTTTCAGCGTCTTCGTTACTGAATGACGCCCAATCAGGGCGTTCAAAATTTCTCTTGCATCTGCAATTGGCCAGGTTACTGCACCATAACGGGCTGCACAGTATTGCGCTGCCGCATCTGGAAGTGATCTGGCCAGAAAGAGAACGCATTAATTTGAGTTACTGGGAACCGACTCTGGATGCCGAACTGGAGCAGTTACTGTCTTTAACGCTGACTCAAATTTATTCACGGGAAGATGCGTTTCCCGCTAAGTACAGAGAATGGCTCGCGGCCGTTCATTAACATATAGCTGCTAAGAAGGACAAGTTATGTCTAAAGATGGTTCAGTCGCTCCTAAAGAGCGAATTAATATCCGATATGTTCCTGCGACAGGTGATGCTCAGGAAGAAGTCGAACTTCCCCTGAGCATGATGGTGATTGGTGATTTTACTGGTCGTGATGACGAGACCCCAATTGAAGACCGTGATCCGATCAACATTGATAAAGATAACTTTAATGACGTGCTGAGTGCCTATGCACCGAATGTCAAAGTCAACGTTGATAACCGTTTAAGCGGTGAAGAAGGCGCTCAGATGGGCGTTGATCTGACCTTTAAAAATATCAAAGACTTTTCACCGGAAGCCGTTGCCCGCCAGGTGCCTGAATTGAGCAGCCTGCTGGAGTTGCGTGAAGCTCTGGTCGCACTCAAAGGTCCTCTGGGTAACGTGCCGGCATTCCGCAAACGTATTGCGCAGGTGCTGCAGGATGATGAAGCGCGCAGCAAGCTGCTCAGCGAGCTGAGCATCAATTCTAATAACGAAGAATAAACAGGTGGCACATGACAACTGAAGCTATGACTCCGGAGCAGGATGCACAACTGGCTGAATCCGGTTCACTGTTAGACAGTATTTTGAACGAAACCCGGCTCAAGCCATCTGATGAAGGTTTTGATGTTGCAAAGCGTGGCGTTGAAGCATTTATTTCTGAACTGCTGAGCAAAAATGTATCTGATAAAGTTGATCAGTCGCTGGTCGATCTGATGATTTCTGAAATCGATCAGAAAATGTCGGCTCAAGTCGATGCCATTTTGCATGCGCCGGAAATTCAGGCCATTGAGTCTTCCTGGCGTGGACTGAAGTACCTGGTTGATCAGACTGATTTTCGCGAGAACATTCAGATCGAAGTCATTTCAGCGAAGAAGAATGAAGTGCTTGATGACTTTGATGATGCCCCGGAAGTGGTGAAATCTGGTCTGTACAAGCAAATCTATACCCGCGAATACGGTCAGTTTGGTGGTAAACCCGTGGGTGCGGTTATCTGTGACTTTAAGATGTCGTCAACCTCACCGGACATCAAACTGATGGAATATATGGCGAATGTGGGTGCGATGTCTCATGCTCCTTTCATTACCTCTGCGGGTCCACAGTTCTTTGGTGTCGACAGCTATGAAGAGCTGCCAAACCTGAAAGATTTGAAATCGGTGTTTGAAGGCCCTCAGTACACTAAATGGCGCGGTCTGCGTGAACATGAAGACTCCCGCTATCTGGGCCTGTGTACCACAGGTTTCATGCTGCGTGCGCCGTATTCTGTTGCAGATAACCCGATTAAGGCGTTTGACTACAACGAAACGGTATCAGGCAGCCATGATCATTATCTGTGGGGTAACTCTGCTTACGCTCTGGCTTCCCGTATTTCCGACTCTTTTGCCAATTTCCGCTGGTGTCCGAACATCATCGGTCCTCAAAGCGGCGGTACGGTGAACGATCTGCCGGTGCATAATTTTGAGTCGATGGGTCGCATTGAAACCAAAATTCCGACAGAAGTTCTGGTGTCTGACCGCCGTGAATTTGAACTGGCTGAAGAAGGTTTTATCGCACTGACGATGCGTAAAGGCTCAGACAACGCGGCATTCTTCTCAGCCAACTCTGTGCAGAAGCCAAAATTCTTTGGTAACTCGCCAGAAGGTAAAGCCGCTGAAACTAACTACAAGTTAGGGACTCAGCTGCCGTATATGTTCATTATCAACCGCCTGGCGCATTATCTGAAAGTGCTGCAGCGTGAGCAGATCGGATCGTGGAAAGAGCGTACTGATCTTGAAATTGAACTGAACAAGTGGATTCGTCAGTACGTCTCTGATCAGGAAAATCCGCCGGCAGAAGTACGTGGCCGTCGTCCGTTGCGTGCCGCAAGGGTTGAAGTATCAGATGTTGAAGGCGATCCGGGCTGGTACCGTGTGTCTCTTGCAGTGCGTCCGCACTTCAAGTACATGGGCGCCAGTTTTGAATTGTCTCTGGTCGGTAAACTGGATCAAAACTAAGTAAAGGCGAACGGCAGCTATTGTCAGGTCGAGTGACTCTGAGATGGTCTGCCGTTCGAAATCTGTCTATGGATAAAGGTTACCGATTACTCGAGCGCATTGAGATGGGCGAAGCAAAGAACAGCTATGATGCTGTGGAGTCGACACAGTTTCTGATTGAGTCGATTCATCATCATCTGGCAGATTTGCTCAATACCCATTCGGGCAATGCAATGATAGCCAAAGATTATGGCCTTCCTGATTTTAATGATGTTTTGGCCGATAAATCCAATATCGTCCGGGAAATCAGAAACAGTGTGAAAGCCACCATCGAAAAGTTTGAGCCAAGATTAGCCGGCGTCGTGGTGAGATATGTTCCCCACACCGATGATCCGCTCCAGCTCCGGTTTGCCGTTAATGGTGAAGTTTTTCATAACAATAAGAAAACCAGAATGAACATTGATCTGTCGGTTGGTGTAGACGGCAAGTTTTCAGTGTAGAGACGACGAACATGACTTATAGCAAGTATTTTCAGGATGAACTCTCGTTTCTTAAAGAAGCGGGTTCTGAGTTTTCGAAAAGCCACCCTCAGCTGACTAAGTTCCTGTCGGAAAGCAGCAATGATCCCGATGTGGAGCGCTTATTGGAAGGCTTTGCATTTCTGAACGGCAAATTACGTCAGAAGCTGGATGATGAGCTTCCTGAGCTGACCCAATCCCTGATATCTCTGTTGTGGCCGCATTATTTACGTTCTGTGCCTTCAATGTGCATTGCGCAGATGATCCCCTATGCCGGGAGTGTGTCGCAGAAAAGCACAGTGACGCGTGGCCATGAAATGGCCAGCGAAAAGGTCGATGAGACGCAGTGCCAGTTCCGCACCTGTTACGATGTCGATTTGTATCCACTGTCGATCAATTCCGTGACTCAGCAGAATACACGCTCGAACAGCCACCTGAATGTCACCTTATCAACCGACACGGGTGTAGAGTTATCACGTATTGGGTTAGATAAATTACGGTTTCATATTCACGGCGAATTGCATATTTCCCGCATTCTTTATCTGTGGCTGTTTCGCTATTTAGACAGTGTGGATGTCAAACTCGCGGGTGGAGGAAGCAAACGGTTACCTGCTTCTTGTATAAAGAAAGTGGGTTTTTCAGAAGATGAAGCTTTATTACCCTACGGGCCAAATTCCTTTTCCGGTTATCGATTAATCCAGGAATATTTTTCGATGCCGGACAAATTTATGTTCTTTGATGTCGATGGTCTGGAATGGCTCAAAGGTGTGCCCAGCCAGAGTACCATGAGCCTGGTGTTTAATTTTTCACGCTCTTTGCCGTCTGAAGTGACGATACGAGAAAAAAATTTGCGGCTGTTCTGCACACCAATCGCCAATGTGTTCGAACTGGATGCCGATCCGATCCGTTTGGATCATAAGCGCACTGAATACCGGGTTCGTCCGCAAACAACCCGGCAAAATAACTTCGAAGTGTATTCTGTTAATCAGGTCCGAGGCTGGAGTAATGAAAACCGCCGTCAGGTTGATTATTTGCCGTTTGAGTCGTTTGAGCATCAGTTAGGGATTGATAACAATCGCCATTACTACAATGTCAAAGTCTCGGAACATGTTTCAGGGAAGGGCTTGTCACACTATATTTCCTTTTTTGATCACAATGCCGGTGTCGCTAACCTTGAAACTGAAACCGTACTGATTAAGTTAACCTGCACGAACGGTAAACTGCCGCAACGGCTGGCTCCCGGCGACATTACATTTTCTACCCATAAGTCGCCTAACTATGCCAATTTCACCAATCTGACCAAGCCGACAGTTTCTGTCAGCCCGCAAATTGACAGCAGTCTGCACTGGCAGCTGATTGCCAATATGTCACTGAACTACTTGTCTTTAATTGATGCTGACGTTTTGAAAATGATGCTGAGTATTTACGACTTTCACTCTCGCAGTGACAGGCAGTCGCAGCGCGCGTCAGCAAACCGCTTAAACGGTATTAAAGCCATTCACATGAAGCCGATAGAACGTATCTTCCGTGGCTTACCGATCCGGGGTAACCAGATTGTACTGCAAATGGATTCATCCATGTTTGCCAATGAAGGAGATATGTACCTGCTGGTGTCTATCCTGAATGAGTTTTTCTCTTTGTATTCCAGCATTAACTCATTTTCTGAACTGGAAGTGATTGATGTGAAAACCGGCGAAGTGTACCGGTGGGATGGCAATCAGGGCAAACAGGCGGTGATATGATAGATAAGATCAATCAGTCCAGCCATGAGTATGCTTTTTTTCAGGCCGTTTATTTACTGGAGGCTGCTGAGAAAAAGAAAACATCCGTACAATTTGCCTCTGTAGGCCAGGCGAAAACACCGCAGCAGGAGTTTCTGCGGTTTCGCATTTCGCCTGAGTTGGGTTTTCCCCGCTCTGATATTTCGCAGTTTGAGTCTGTGCAATGGGATAACAGGGATGTTCCCAGCCTGACGGTGAATTTCGGTGGTCTGCACGGTACCGGTTCACCTTTACCCACGGCATATACAGAAAAGCTGGCCGGCCGGGAAGGCGAAGACAACCCGGTGAAAGATTTTTTCGATTTCTTTCATCACAGGTATCTCTCACACTTGTACCGGATATGGAAAAAATACCGATACCATGTCCGGTACGAATCCGGGGCGGTCGACCCGCTGTCCCGTAATCTGTTTAACCTGGTTGGTATTTCTTCTGACCTCAGCGAAGACAGTGATTTTAACTTCGACCGGGCAAAACTGCTGTCTTATATTGGTCAGTTATCTTCAAGAACGCGTTCTCCGAACCTGGTGTCAGGCATTGTGGCCCATTGCTTTAATCTGGCAAAAGTCAGTATTGAGCAGTGGGTACCCCGCCGGGTGAAAATTGCCCCTTCACAGCTGAACCGTTTAGGGCATGTGAACTGTGTGCTGGGCCAGGATTATCACTTGGGTGATCACCTCACCGATATTACAGGCAAATTTAATCTGGTCTTTCATGAATTGGATTATGAGCAATATTGTCACTTCCTGCCGGGTGAACAAGGTTACGGGTTACTCAAAGAGCTGATGCGTTTTGTATTGCGCGACCCTATGGCCTGGGATCTGAAACTGGAAGTGAAATCGGATGGATTACCAGCCAGCATTTTGGGCTCGAAGGAAGCGAACCGGCTGGGACAAGTCAGTTGGTTGGGTAACGTGCAAGGTGATAAACAGACAGTGGTGATCATCGGCGCTGTCTAGATGAGTACCTGGCACTCTGCTACCTGCAGTCTTGACTGCATGGCGGAGTGCCAGGAGGGCAAATGCCGAAATGAAGCGGCTAAGGGTGAAGCAGGCGCTTTAGCGGCAAATAGGGCTGTGGAATACGACTGTGGTATGCAGCTCCTTAATGCCGACAATGTTTTCTGCTTCATCACACAGTTCGTTCATCAGGTGTAATGAAGCTGCCTCCAGTAAAGTGATGATGTCAAATCCACCACCGACGACACTGATGGATTTAATCTCCGGAATTTCTCTCAGGCTGTCGCACACTTTTTTCTTCCAGCCATTTTCGCATTTGATCAGCAGGTAACAGCTGGTCATAGTTGCGCTTTTTTGGGTCCCGATTTTGGCCGTGTAACCTTCGATCACACCGGACTTCTCCATTCGCGTAATCCGCTCAGCGACGGCGGTTCTGGAAAGGCCCACATTGCGGGCCATATTTGCGATCGATTCACGTCCGTTAATCAGCAGGTTTGACAATATCTTCCTATCAATTCGGTCAATGCTGTTGCTGTGTAAAGTATTCATTATCATTATTCTCGACTTTGATTAACCTAAGCTACCAACTTATTGGATTTCTCTTGGAACAGAGAAGTTATACAGTTCTTGTAACAGGAACGGATTATTAGAGTTAGACGGTTTGATTTTTACCGTCATGTGTCGCCCTGAAACAAGAATGTCCGCGTTGAATCCACCATCCGATGTAGGTTCGAGTTGCGACTCATTTAACAGTCGGAAAATGGACCAAAAACCTTCCTTTGCTTTTCTGTGTTGCTCGCCGCTGGACGTGATGTCCTGAATGTTGACGTTCACGAAAAACTCGTTACTTTCCGGTGGCCACACAAACTGCTTACTCTTTGCCGGGCCATGGTAATAATCCAGGCTTTCACCACCGAAGTTCAGGCTGGCCCGTATGGCACTGGAATCCAGATCGATAAAGCGTGAACTGAAATCGATGTTGAACTTGTTCGATGTGGGATCGAAAAGCACATTCTTGATCATGGTGTAGTTCTTCATCTGGGTGATCATTTCTTGCGATAGCTGCAATGTTTCGCCATCAACACGTTTGGCCTGCCACAAATTCGTGTCATAGAAAGGCGAAAGCGTGTCATCAATGAAGCTGTCCAGGGTGCCTTGCGCAGCAAAAAACTCTTCGAAATCGGTCAGCGAAATCTCAGTTTCAGCATGCTTGGTGAACGGATATTTGTTCTGGCCAACCAGTTCAAACTTACTGTAAACATTACTGGTCCATAACTCCTGAATACCCAGTTGTGATTCAGCCAGCAAGACAGACCACGCCTGATGGGCGATTTCATTCAACCAGCTTTTTACAGGCTCGGGCGCTTTTTGAGCGACCTGCTTCAAGCGAACAATGGGATCAGCTGCGGTTTCACGCATTCTGGCTTTGGCGGCGATCAAGGCCGCTTGCTGTACATTTGGCGCATCGGTGATCTGCTTCAGATAGGCTCGCAGATTGCTGAGCGAACTGATCACCTGATCCCACGGAGCTTGTGAGTTTTCTGTTTCACTGGTTTGCAGGGTATTAATAACGGCAAAGGCTTTTTCGACCCTTTTCATCAACTCATAATCAGGCTCGATCACTTTCTCAGCCGAGTCTTTTAACAGATCTACCGCTTGATTGAGGCGCTCATCTTTCAGTGTCATCTGAGCCAGCGCACCAGCTTCTGGTGAATATTTGGTGTTGGTATACAACAGATTCAGTATGGTGCTTAACGGCGATGTCGGGCCTGACAGGGTGTCAATCGCATTGGTTATTTCAACTATGTTGTCATACTGCTTAAAGCGCAAATCGCTGATGGCTGTACGCCAGACATTGATATAGTCGTCAGTATATTTACGGCGCACTTTGGCCTGAAAGGCTTTAAGCTCTTCGTCCGATGGCAGAGTGTTATTGGATAAACCCAATACCCAGTTGTCGGCAATCAGATCGTGCGATAAAGACTCCGACAAAGGGCGATAGAAAGTGGTAAAGCCGGTGGCGGTATAAATTTTGTTGATGTTCAGTTCATTAAGATTGCTTTTTTCATTATCAAAAATTTCACCAAAATTGAAACCTATCGCTCTTGGAATACTGAGCTGGCCGAGATCGGCATCTCTGCCACTGTTGAGAATCTGGCTGTAGGCAATATCCACTTTGGATTGGGACAGCAGGTCCCGCCTTGTAGTACGAACCAGATCCCAGTTGATCTCAATGGGCGGGAAGTTGGTTTTGAAGTACACCGCCAGATATTGAGGTATGTTGGCGTATGCACCTTCTGAGCCAAAATCACCCGTGAGCAGACGCGAAATTGATTTCAGAAGGAAACTGTAATCGCGTTTGTCTGCTTCATTCAGCATCAGATACATTTTCAGCAAGTGGAGCTTGTCTTGATGCGACAGACTGCTGTTTGCCAGTTTCCGTTGGAGATGCTTTTCTACCAGCGGCAACAGCTGCAGGTGAATGCTGTCAAGTAAATGCCGGTAGGCAATCTGCGTCGTCTGATCCAGTTTATCGACATTTATATCGATCAGTTTTTCGTCCAGAAGATGACTGGCGTTGGTCCAGGCCTGATAAAGAGGCAAAATACCGTTCGATGTTACAGCAAACTGGTTTTTCAGGTCGGTGAATTCGTGATCATCGTTTTTATTATCAGCGACTTCCAGAAGCTGGTTGATAATGGAAATATTGCTCTGCGTGGTCGTAAAGAAATAGTAACCACTTACACTGAGTAAAGTGACACAAGCGGCCATTGTCATATGGCTTTTACGTATGAGTTGCCTCAGGTGGCGTTTGTTTTCCCCGGCAAAATTCGCTTCGGGCAGCACCTGCTCATCAATAATAAAGCGGGTGAACAGAGGTGACTCTGATAACTGGTCGTGTTCGGACGCAATCATTGGGACATTGAAATAATTACTGCATCCTTTGGCAAGCAGGTTGTATTTTCGGCCACCTTGATGACTGGATGTGAAGTAAAGACCGCGCAGGTCAACCAGGTGAAATCCGTCCTTTTCCAGCCGCACTTTGTTCAGGGTATCCCGGATGATTCTATGACAAAGCTCGAACTGTTTTGGAAAGGTCACCAGTGCACTGTTGTTGACCAGTGAGCGTTCCATCGCGGCACAGTCAAGCGTGCTTTGTTCCATCTTGCTCAGAATGGCGTAAAAGCCGCTGTCAAAGACGTCATTGAGTGTGCCTTTGGCATCTTTCAGTGATATTGAAAGGTGTTCAAGCTGCATTTTCAGCGGACTGAGAGACACAAATTCTTTGAAGCCTTTCAGTTTGTCGATTTTTGACAGGAACACATACACAGGCAAGGCTGTATGGGTCATCTCAGTGATGTCGCTGAGGCGGGTATTGATAATATCCAGGATATACTCGCGCTGAGACTCCTCCTGAGTGATCAAAAACTCAAGATCCACCACATACAGACACCCTGCAAACGGTTTGCGAGGCTTAACACTGACAATTTTTTCCAGGAACGCTTTCCAGAGCGTTTGGTCTGTATTCGACGTATCCTGATAAATCAGACGTGGAGCCGGTTTGATGTATATCGCCTTTTCTGACTCATGCCAGACAAAGTAATCAGTTTGCAGCGTATTTTTCTGATCGATAGGCTTGATGGCATGAGAACTGGTCAGAAGCGATGTCTTTCCTGATTTCTTGTTGCCCAATAACAGGTAAATAGGCTTATGGCTGGAACTCTTCAACAGAGAAGATAATAGCCCCTTTAAGGTTTCTTCTTCTGTTTCTATATCGCTGGTAGAGCGTGATTTGCGTTTTTTTACTTCGTAACCGATCAGAAGCAATATTGCTACACCACAGATGAAGAGCACTGGCCCCCATGTCAGATAATGACTGACTGGAAAAGCCATAATGAAATATGAGAATAAGCCATACAGCACCGAAAGCAGCACTGCTGAGAGTATGATAAATACTCTTGGCGTTTTGAGTTTACTAATCAAGATATAACCTGCCTGAATAATTTTTTATTGGTTTTTATTTTCGAAATTATGTGTGAGTTCCATAAGGCGATATTGATAGGCACTCAAGGTTTTTTGTGCTTTTAAAATATCGTCATGGTTTATGTGACCTTTCTCCAAATAATCAAGGCGACCAAGGAATGGAAAAAGGGTATTACTAAATCGGTAGGCCGCTGAAATATTTTCACTATCATCGACTAGTGCTGCGTTAGCAATGATAGTTCTGGCTCGTTTGAACTGGTCGTTGATGAGCAAATAATCCTGAGCCAGCGCCGCTTTACCTGCCCGATACTGACTCACTGACTCTTTGGCTGCTATGGAGTCCGGATAGAGCGTATTGACGTTATTTGCCAGCTCTTCCAATGTCTGGTGCTCATAGACACGACCAGGAAAAGCCGTCCAGTCCATCATCAGATCATGGGTTCTGGTCAGAACATCTTCTTTGAGCCTGTGTTTGAAATAGGGCTCCGCCTGGATAAGCCTTGATGTAATACTTTCCAGCTGCTCTGCAGTTGCGATCTTAATATCACGCTGGTACAGGTATTGCCGGACTGCGACAATAGAAAATACCAGGCAACCCAGGGTAAACACTGTGGCCAACCAGTAACACCAGGCTGGCAGAGTGCGTATTGCCGCCTGTTTTTTGACAGGTGGCTGCTCAGCAGCTGGCTGATTTACCACTTCTGGTGTTGGGGCCGGCGTTGGTAATTGACGTTGTTTTTGTTTGGCTAATTCTTTCTCGGCCTGTTCATCAAGCTGATCTTTCCATTCAGTAAACTGTCTGCGAACCGGACCCAGCGATGGGGCTTGTTTCCCCAATTGACGCTGAAGTTCCTGCTCAATATTCAGAGCAAGGTGGTGCCCGGCTTCCACTAAGGGCAGATCCTTCAGTGACACTTTAATTTTGCTCAGTGCCAACGGCATTTGCTCTGCCACCCAGTCAAAAGACTGGATGCGCGCATTGGGTTTATTGGCCGCTGGAAAAGCAGTGTGCCAGTAGACGATGGACAGATCATTGAGAACATTGAGTCCATTAACCGCTCCCATTAATCCGTCAATACGACAGGCAGAGACGCAGTAGTAACTGGCACAGCGAAAGTCCTTGCTGTGCTGGGTTAAAAGCAGTTCTGAAACAGTATAGATCTCTTTCCATGGCGCTGGAGAGACAAAGCTGCTTAATCGATTTACGTTTCTTTTTAAGTCAGAAAAGAGATCGAGCTCTTTCGGGTCATGACCAACAGGCAATTGTGCCGATATTGGTCTGAGTGCAATATCAGTGAATTTCATTGTTTTATAGCCAACTTCGAAACTTGTAATTATGAGTAAAGGTGTTCCTGCGGCAGGAAGTAAATTCCTGCTCGCTAACTTAATGTTTAATTTATTAGTAAATACTAAACAACAAGGCGGACTAATCTTAAATTTTATTAAAACCTTCTCTTCATCATGATGCAGTCAGGCACCAGGTAATATGTCATTTCTAGCAGTTACTTGTCACAAATTAGGTGTATTTAACACGGTTATGACATTCATGTGCACAGCATTGTAATGCAAGATTTTTACTAAACTAAATGAATGCCGACTTTGCTGGATAAAGATCACAGATAAAAATCCATTCAGGGTATTACGTTTATTTTTTATGGGTAAAGGTATGTTTTTTAGCATCTTTTATAATGATAAAAAGAGTTGTGAAGTCTTGTTAGCATGTATGGAATCAGGGTTTTTATCATCCATATTCTTTTTTTGTGACTTCCATCCAATATTTAAATGCCTTGTTTAATATGCTTCTGTTTGTGGTTTTTTAGAGGTGGCTTCCACTATTTTTCTTGATTTGTATAGTTTTCTTTGAATCATCCTTGGCAGGCCGTTTGCTTCATGTTTTGCTGTCAATCTGAAACCTCACACAGTCAAAATGACAGATTGAATAGGAAAAATAACTTATTTAAAGATAGCGAAAATCAAGCCTTGAATTCATATTTTTATGCGTTTATCTTTCAGGGGTTTTTAAATTAGAGAAAGCGAACATTATGCCTCGTCTTCTTACAGTTGCCTGTATTGTTTATTGTTTCACTCATGCATCCTTCGCCTCAGCCAAAGGTGAACGTTTTGGTGTCACTGGCGCATACTATGATTTTACGTCGACTGCCGAGGAAGGTGAGTCGGGTGAAAACCAGAGTCTTCGCTGGGGACTGGTACATACACGGCCGATCGATGATAACAGTGCCCGCTGGCGCTGGTGGTTTGGTCTGAATTATTTAGCGGACAGTATTCCTGCTCCGCAGAATGGTGTTTACCAGGAAGTCACTAATTATGAATTTCGTGTGCTGCCTCAGTATGCCGTCCCCTTGGCGAGTTGGCTGACGCCTTATGTTGGTGCGGGTGTATCACTGGCTTACAGCGAGTACAGCGAGCGCTGGCATGTCGATGCCGATGAGTTTAAGTACGGGACTCAGTTACCGGATAACAATGCGTTCGAAGCCAGTTTACTGCTGAATGCCGGAATGGTGATAAAAATGGGCAGTAATCCAGATGCGCATTTGCAGATTGCGCCTCAGGCGACGCTGATCGTGCCGGTCAATGATGGTCTTGGCGGCGTAGAATTTTCCTTATCGTTTCTATTCTAAGATCGTTTATGACGCACAAAACCCTCATTCTCAAAGTAAACAGTGCCCCGGAAGAATATGTCGGGGCAAAGCAAATGGAATTTGACAGTCAGGGCGGAACAATCGGCCGTAGTGCTCAGAGTGTCTTCCATCTTGATGATCATAATAAATATCTGTCGGCGACTCATGCCCTGATCACCTGTTATAACGGTGAATATTATCTCAACGATATCAGCACCAATGGCACCTTTATCAATGGTAAGCGTGCGCTGAAGAGTCAGCCGACAGTCCTGCAGGAAGGGGATTCTATTTCGATGGGGCGCTATGAATTCAGTGCCGGTTTTGAGAATGAGGTGCATCACATTAATCTGGCAGAAGATATTATGCCGGACATGAAAAGCAATGATCCCGTCGACAGTTTAAACCTGATCCTCCCACCTGAATCTGAAATGTTAGGAGAGGGAACGATAGAAGAGCTGTTCCTGCCGCAAGATGATAAAGCGGATTCTACTGAACCGCTTGCTTATCTTCAGGAAGTGAACGAAGAAGCTGAGTCTCTGATTGAAGATGAAGAACCTAATCAGTTTGTTGATTACAACGCAACACAACGACAAATCCTTGACGATAGTGAAAGCATTCATTCTGAAATGGATGTTCCCAGCCTGATTCCGGAAGACTGGAATGTTGAAGATGGCAGTTTTCCTGCTTCAGAAAAAGCGGGGACCTTTTCATCACCAGAGAATAAATTTACTCAACAAGCAGCGCCTGCCGGGCGTTTAACATCGTACACCCAGCCTTCAGTAGCGGAACAGCCCACTCAGCCCAAATCAGCAGGTATCATCGCAAAGCGATCTGAAACATCCGATCTGCAACCGGAAAAGGCGTTTTTGCAAGGTTTAGGTATCCCCTCTGAGCTGCAACACCTGTGCGATGAGAACTGGTTTCGTCAAATGGGTCTGAGTTTAAAAGGGTGCCTGGATTCACTGAACGCAGAGTTGCATCGCTCTTTGGTGATGGCTGGTGAATCCGAGGCAGCCAAACCGCATTTACTGGACAGTATGATGTCGCTTTACCAGCAGTCGATTCTTGAGCCTTATGAGTTTATAGAACATATCCAGGAAGAGCTGGATGCGCACCGCTCCCGCTTACTTCAGGCGCGTGAAGGTATTTTCCAGCAACAGTTGGAAGCTTTGTCACCGGCGGCATTTGAAGCCAGGCAAATGGCCGGCGGGGGATGGCTGAAGAGCCAACGGAACTGGAAAGCGTATCAGGCGTACTTTTCTGAACAACAGTCAAATTGGCGGACCGAGGAACAACACAGCTTTGATGCAAGCCTAGAATCAAAGTACAGAGAATTGTTACAGGAGCAAAATGCGTAATTATTTTTTTGCATTGGTTACCGCACTGTCACTGTCAGGGTGCGCAGTATGGGAGCAGTTTAAAGACACCACCGGACTTATCCCTGAAACCGCAGAAGTAGAAGTGCATATTATGACCGATAAGAGTCTGAACCTGCGTCCTAACGGGTCATCATCACCGGCCATTTTACGCATCTATGAGCTGTCTTCACCTGTGCTGTTTCGCAGCTTGGATTTCTTTTCATTATTTGAAAACGACAAAGCTGCGCTGGGTGATGAATATATTAAGCGGTATGAGTACCAGCTCGAGCCAGACCAGGAACTCACGGAATTCTTAAAACTTCAGCCTGAAACACGCGCAGTCGGATTTGCAGTAGCTTTTCGGGATATTAACGGGACAAGTTGGCGGACTATACACACCATTGAAGAGCGGGAGAGTTATTATCTGGACGTGAATCTGGTGAATAACGTGTTGTCTGTTGAGCGTACACAAGGCGTAGAACAGATTTATTTCTAAGGAAGCATTATGTCATTGCATAACCCGGTTGTCTGGCAAGACGGCATGTTCATGAAACCACAGCATTTCCAGCAGTTGGACCGTTTTCACTCTCAGCAAGTGAGTTTGTATACAGCTTTCAGCTCGCCATTAAATTGGGGGATCAGCCGATTAGAGATTAATGCTGAACTGCTGAAAATGGGCAAAATTGGCGTCACTGTTGCGGAAGGAATATTGCAGGACCGCACACCGTTTGCTTTTCCTTCTGAAGCCTTGGCGCCGGCAATGTTGGAAGTGGACACATCGACGGTAGATAAAGTGGTGTATTTATGCTGTCCTTTACCGTCTGAGCAGGGTGAGCTGTATACCAATGCGGGAGACGGTGCACGCTATCGTCTTCAGGAGCAGCAAGTAGTCGACTGTCTGTACGACAGTGAAGATACCACAACCATTCATGTCGGCAGCCTGAATTTCCGTTTGATGCTAGAGACGGAAGACCGTTCGGCTTTTACGTCTATCCCTATTCTGAAAATTTCGGAAGTCAAAAGTGATGGTACTGTATTACTTGATGACAAGTTCATTCCCACTTGCCTTGATATTAAAGCTTCCGCTGTACTGACAAAGTTTGTTACCGAATTTGCTTCTTTGCTAAAACATCGCGCCGAATCCATAGTCAGCCGGCTGGGTGTGGTTGACCAGCAAGGCGTATCCTCGGTGGCGGATTTTATGCTACTGCAGGTGGTGAACAAGTTGGAGCCGGTTTTCTGGCATTTAGCGGGTTTGGAAGGTGTTCACCCTGAAGCACTGTATCGTGTGTTGCTGCAGGCCGAAGGGGAACTGGCAACATTATGTACATCATCCCGTCGTCCTGAGACTTTCTCGCCCTATAATCATGGTGATCTGACCGACTGTATGTGGTCTTTGATCAGCCGGAACCGCAACAGCCTGACCGTAATGTCAGAGCAGCGGGCAATCCCGCTGGTGTTGAAAGAGCAAGGCTATGGCGTGCGTGTTGCCAATATTGCTGATCGTGAGATTATCCAGACCACGACCTTTATCCTTGCCGTGAAAGCTGATGTCACTCTGGATGTGCTTCATACTCGCTTTGTATCCCAGGTTAAAGTGGGCAGTCTGGAAAATATTCGTGATCTGGTGAACTTCCAGCTACCAGGTATCGCCATTAAAGCAATGCCTGTGGTGCCTCGTCAGCTACCTTACCATGCAGGCTTTACGTATTTTGAGTTGGATAAGGCGTCTGATGAATGGAAGGCATTGTCTTCTTCATCCGGTATTGCCATGCATGTGTCCGGCGACTTCCCGAATATTGAATTACAAATGTGGGCTGTCAGATTATGAGTCAGTTCGATGATGACATAACAGTCGTTCTGTTTCAGCCTGAGCCCGGCCAACCTATGGAGGTCATGCCGGCTCCGGAAGTACCACGCAATATTGCGGTAAAGCAGCTGGAAATCAAAAAACTGGGTATTAACCAGTTGGTTGATGAGTTTACCTGGGTACTGGCCTGTCTGACCTGTATTCCATCGATTCCCTGGTTAGATGATCCTACCTTGCTGCGTGAGAAAATCAGCAGGGAGATTCAAGAAGCCGAGAAGCGGCTGCTACTCGCAAACACAGACAGAGCCTCGCTGCTGGTGATGCGTTATTGTGTCTGTGCCGCTGTTGATGAAGCGGTTTACAGTCAGGAGTGGGGAGAGAAAAGTAACTGGAGTACTCACAGCCTGCTTGCTGAGTTTCATAATGAAACGTCAGGTGGTGATAAATTCTATACGATTCTGGACAGGCTCAGACAAGATCCCAAACGTTACAGGCAGCTTATCGAATTTTTATACTTTCTGTTGCAGGTCGGTTTTAAGGGGAAATTCGGTCGTGTCGAGCGTGGTAATGAAAAAATCGCGGATATTGCAGAAACCATTTATCAGCTGATAAAAGAAGACAGACTGCAGGATCAGGAGAAGTTACAGTTAGTGAATTTAAAGGCTGCTGTTATTAGCCGGCCTTTGAGGCGTGTGATTTCGCCAAAACTGATTATTGGCTTTACAGTTGCACTACTGGCAGCCATGTATTCAGCGACTTATTGGGTTATCGATTTTAAGTTTAATCAACTGATTGGTTGAGTCGTTAAATTCATTTTGTGGCCATTAAATGATTCAAGCGCGATGAACTCGCGCTTTTTTGATCTCTATCTGTCCACTTTGCCTATGCTGAGACAATCTAAACTGGCGTTTTCTGCCACATATCATCAGGATATCACTGGTCGTTTGGCGGCGATCATTGCCCGACGTTTACGCCTGAACAATAAGCTAAAAGGCAGAGTAAGCAGGATATTGGCGGCTAACCCCAGGATGGCACCGAACATCAGACCGTTGAGCGAGAGTGGAATGCCGGGTTTGAAGTGGGTGATGGTTTTTTCTAATGCGTCAAAGCGTGCAGGTGTGAACATATACACTGATTTCTCAATCAATGTCCCTTGCTCAAATACGGCTAGGCCGGCTTTCAGGTCTTGATAGTGGCTCAGGGTTACTTGTTTTTGTAAGGCGTCCGCTCTGACACTGGCTTCCTGATTGTTCAGATGTTGTTCAATCATCGCATTCACATCAGGATAACCGTATTGTCTGGCGGTGTTTTCGTAGCCGCGAACCTGCCATTGTGTGGCTTCAAATAATCCTGCCAGATATTGCTGATAGTGATCGGCCAGTAAAGGAACCTGAAGCGCCGCAATCAGCATGACGCCAAACAGCAATTTATCAACAATTCTTCCTACCAAGGGACTTTCCTTTTTCGGTTAAAGTGGCGCAAAGCAACATTCAGATAACGTAACCTGTTCCAGTCTCGTATGTTATAGCTGATAACCCGGCGGGATTGTTGAAAGCAAAGCGTGCGCTGTGCTCATCGTCACAAGTCAGCCCGGACCGACATTTATTGGTTTTTTAAGGACAAACCCGCGCTCAATGCCCGACTGAAATCCGACTTTCTCATAAAGGTGATGCGCCTCTGGCCGGTTTTCCCCCGATAGCAACATAACTTTATAGCATCCCATGTCCCAGGCGAGTGAGAGGGCTTTTTCAATGACTTTCTGGCTCAGTCCTTGCCGTCTGTATTGTGCCGAGGTAATGACATGCTCGATGATGGCAAAAGGCTGACCTCCGTTCGTCATGGTGGGCACCAGACCAAGCTGGCAGGTGGATGCCAGCACGCCATCAATATCAGCAACAATGATTTTTGTGTGCGGGTTGTTGAGTATGTCCTGCCAGCATTTCATGGCCTGGGGACCTGATAATACGGGGTCATGAGGGCGCAGTTCTGCGTAGAGTTCGCGCACACCAGCTAAATCGCTGGTCTGGCAGCACCGGATGATTTCCACTGGGGTTCTCCTATACCTGAAAGAGGATCGCTGAGGCTACCGTCAACTAGGGCTAAGAGGTGCAATGGGAATGAACCGCACACAGTCCTTTCCAGTCTTCAAGATCTTGCTCTGGTTTTTCTTTTCGGAACTGAGCGTAAAGTGCAATGCCTTGCTTATCTTCCAGAATATCAACCTGAATGCCTTTTTCCCGCAGCAGCTCTTCGTTTCCTGAGGCATTGGTAACATCGCCGACGACAACCCGCTTGAATCCGCGCATGTACAGGAGCGTCGCGCAGACATCGCAAGGACTCAGGCTGGTAAACAAGGTGGTCTGGCTGAAATCTATCCGGCCTGCATCGCGAATGGCGGAGGTCTCACCGTGGTTGTACGGGTGATCTTCCTGAACCAGCGTATTGTGGCCTTTGCCAACTATTTGTCCGGTCTGGTTATTGATGATCACCGCACCAATCGGACAACCGCCTTCGTGGTAACTTTTTTGCGCCAGCAGAACAGCAATGCGCATGTAATCAGCATCGGATAACTTGCTTGCGAAGTCATGGCCCATCAATACCGGCAAGCTGGTCGTTGGCATATGGGCGATAGCGCAAAGCGCGGCTTCATTGATTTCTGAATGCGTATCCAGCAGGGTCGTCATAAGGTTCTCTCTGTTCCAAGATTTAGTTTCGAAAGTATAACTCTGATTTTGCAGATTATTTCAGTTCATTCATTGCTCATTTGCTCGGGCTCACATTATTGGACAATGCGAAAGTTTTAATGGCGAACTTTTTGGATGAGCTGACTTTGTCACATGGAGCAATACGTGTAAAAAATTAGAAGGGTACGGTGAAAGCAGGCTAGCCGATGATGGTAAATTAAAACACACATCGGCTTTGAATATGCATAGTTCAAGAGTTGTTCGGGTATGGTTGTCATTGTAAACGTTAGGGTTATATTGACGAGGCTTGATTTGTCATTATTTCAGGATGCAACGCCAAAGGGGAAATGGGCAGTATTTATGGTTTTCTCAATATTGGTTATGAAAATGCACATATGACTTTGTGAGTAAACTGTAGCTAATAAAGAGAAGGTGGTTTTATTGGGTTGTCTTTATTTGCGGCAGTTAAAGAAGAAAAAGTAAAAAGCTTACATAAGCGATTAAATTTCATGTTTTTTTATTGTTCTATCTGATTTCAGTCAATGAAGAGTGATATCAGGTGTTAAATGCTAACTTTAATATAAGCTATTGTTTTTAATGGTGTTTGTTGTGGTTGGTGTTTTCGTTTCTCTGAAGGTTGTTTTATCTGTCAGTAAGTAAATGCATTATTTAAAGTGTTAAGAGTAAATAATGGTTTTAAGCTTGGTCTTTAGGTGTGATTTAGTGACTAATTTGATGTTTATAAAAATATTTCGATACATTAATCTGTGTTTTATAGTTTTCACCATTGTTTTATTTTGATTTGTTTGGTTGATGTTCTGTTTTTCATGTTTGATGGGCTTTTTTATTATTGTTTTTAGTGGGGTGTATATAGTGGCCTATAGTTATCAATGCGAGAACAGTTGGTTATTGAAATAATTTCGCATTACTGACCACTCTATGAATATTAACAAACAGGATACAGAATGATGAAAAGGAATCTGGTGTTTATTGCACTTGCGGGGCTTTTTATAAATAACGCACATGCAAACGAACTGAATAATTTTGTAAAAATGAATGAAGAAGCCACCTTTATTGAAGGTGACAATGTAGTTCATGTCCCGGAAGCTGATGAATATTCACTGCAACAAGAATACTCTCTGGCCGAAAGGGCGGCGGCGATGGGGGCTATTGCCGTTTCTGCCGATGGAACCCAATTTAAAGCTGATATATCGGAAGAAACCCTGGCTCTCTTGGAGCAAGCGGTCAAAATCATGCAAGAGCAAGGGTTTGACTCGAGTGTTTTCTCGACCGAGCCTCACGAGGCGACAGTGCCGGCACTTCCGAACGATGTGATATCGCCACTGAAAGTGATCGGTGCGGATAATCGCGTAAAAGTGACGAATACAACGTCGGCACCGCATTTCTATAATGGCCGGATTGCTGTGGGTTGTACGGGAACACTCATTACGAAAACACACGTGTTAACGGCTGGCCATTGTGTTTCCAATGGTTCTGGTACTTGGTATAAATCACTGAATTTTACTGCCGGGCAAAATGGTTCATATAAACCTTGGGGAACGACGACCTGGAAAAACGCCGTCACGACGACAGCCTGGCACAATAACGGTGATACAAATTATGACTATGCCATTATTGTTCTCAATAGCGCACCTCATGGTGGTCACTCAGGCTGGGGAACCTATTCCGGCGGCACACATAGCGTAACGGGGTATCCTGGTGATAAACCGACGGGCACAATGTGGACAGATTCCGGCTCGACATCGACCATATCGAGCTACAGGGTTTGCTATACGCTTGATACAGCTGGCGGCCAAAGTGGCAGCGGTATCAAAGACAGCAATAACTATGTCAGAGGTATTCATACGACAGGTTCTACAACGAGAAACTGTGGTACGCGTTTGACCAGTACTGTTTACAATACGCTCAAAAGCTGGATTGCAAATAACCCTTAAATCATCCGAATAGACACTTTTCATGAAGCTCAACATTGTTGGGCTTCACTATCGAGAAAATGACATGAAGAAAAACATTGCTACTGTACTTTTTATGATGATACAAGCCTGTTCTACAACAGATAACTGGAAGCGAGTGATGATTCGGGGGAGTGCTGAAGCAAACGATCCAGTACTTGCTCAAGTACAGTTACTTGAAAAAAATGGTGAGGTTAAAGATGTCACAGTACTCGAATCATTTCCTGTTCAAATATGGCTAACAGCTTCTGACGAAACGATAGATGCGCTGCAGAAAATGCCCCGAAAAACGGTTTCAGGCCAATGAATATTTTTTGATTCTTCTTATGCAATTTTCTTTATGGATGGGCATCGAAGAGTCCGGTTATTTTCTGCCTGGTTCGTGCGCTTCATACTGGGGCAGATTGATATCCAGACTATCCCAGCTGGCTTTCGACGTGACAAAGTTATGCGATATGGGTTTTTCGGCGATCTCTGAGTCGAGAATGCCAAGCCTGATTCGAATGCGGGCGGGATCTGCTGTATTGGAACTGTATACCGGCGACGCGCAGATACGGCAGAAATGGCGTTGTCTGCCAGACCGTAATGCGAAGTGATTCAGTAATTCCTGCCCCTGGGTAACAGTAAAATCTGATGTATTTACAAACCCGTTTGTGGCAAAAGCAGAGCCTGTCGATTTTCGGCATAAAGAGCAATGGCAGTGAATGATATCGCTGATTTTACCGGTAATGGCAAGCTGTACGCCGCCGCATAGGCAACTGCCTGTATACATGAAGCACTCCTGGTAGTAGTTATGGCACTTATACAGTATCCGCACGAATTTAGGTATTAACGTGTGCGAGGACCGCAATAATGTAAGCACCCAGTATGATGGCCCAGAACCTGACGAGTGCATGGCTTATCTTCCCTTTCGGGTTTGCTGCACACAGCCATAGTGAACGTACGGCAAATACGCCAAATGCTGAAAGAATAAAAGAAAAGAAGACTGTGTGGATGGCAACATGATTGAAATGCATCAGACCCGACTTAACCACAAAAAGCAGCGCCAAGCTTGCGCTGATACTGACCAGTAGCGTAAGGACAAGCCCGCCTAAACTGACCAAAACGACGGCCTTCCAGACAGCAATCTGACCGTTCCAGGCCCGTTTAATAAACATCTTGTTTTCCGTGCAATGGATGTCAACCCGAGTAAAGAACCAATAATTTGGCCGCATTATCCTGATTTATTACAACTTTTCATGTATTTCGCGCTGTATGACTTCATTTTTGTGCGCTTACGTAACATGTTGCCAATTAAGGGCGGCGTTCTGACCATTTAGCCGCAGCCCTGCTGTCAGCGATTTGAATAGTGAAACGACTTACGCCACTCGCTTGGCGTCACATTGCACTTTTTTTTGAAATGATCCCGAAACGAGGTTGCTGTGGTAAAACCGGCTTGTGCAGCGACAGTCTCGATTGGCAGTGATGTAGACTCGAGCAGCTCCTGTGAGCGTTGTAAGCGTTCCGATAGTAACCATTCACCAACAGAAACGCCTGTGGCTTTGTGAAAGTGGCGGGTGAATGTCCGGCGGGTCATCATCACCCGTTCGGCCAGACTGTCCAGTTCATGGTGTTCGCCGAGGGTGTTACGCAGGTATTCCAGCAGGCTGTTGATGCGTTCATCCTGAGTGGTGGCTGGAATCGGTCGTTCAATGAACTGGGCCTGTCCCCCGTCACGATGAGGGGGAATAACCATGCGACGCGCGACCTTATTGGCAATGGCGCTGCCATAGCGCTGTCGCAGCAGATACAGGCAGCAATCCAGACCCGCGGCAGTACCTGCCGATGTCACAATCGAGCCATCATCGACATAGAGTGCGTTGGTATCCAGGGCAGTCTCCGGAAACCGCTGGGAGAAATCCTGCTCGAACTCCCAGTGCGTTGAAACCCGGCGATTGTTTAGTAAACCGGCATAAGCCAGTACATAGGTGCCAAGACATAAGCCCACGATTTGCGCCCCCCGCTCATGGGCCTTGCGCAAGGCATCTAACAAGGCACTGTTCGGCTGCTCAGACGTTTTGCGCCAGTAAGGAACAATAATAATGTCGGCATTGTTTAATCCGTCCAGTCCTAGAGGGGCATCAATGATCAGGCCATGGCTGGAACGAATTGGTCCTGGCTCTCCTGCGCAAATTTGCAGATTAAAGAGCTTCATGTCGGGCAGGATGTCATCAAAAATGATGCAGGGAACAGAAAAGTGAAAGGTACTGAACCGGTTAAATGCGATAACAGCGACTGTGGGTAATGACATGACGTTTTATGTTCCTTACTGATTACATGCTGAAACGGAATGAAGTGCCCTGTAGATCGCTGAAGAAAAGGGCACTCGACTCTGGATCAATGCGTAAATAAATAGCACTCACCATCTTCCGGAATTAAGACGCGGTCCATCGCCTGATTTTCCGTCAGGTACTGGCGTAATGCATGTCGTGTTAATACCGCATGGTTGACCGCTTCCATGTGGCTGGCAATGATTGTGGCATTCGGGGCGGCCTCGTACACAGCGAGGACATCTTCTTTGTTCATGATGATCGGGCCGAGGCCAATCACTTGCGCATCGCCACTGTTCAGCACGATGATCTCCGGCTGAAAGTGTTCAATACTGCTTTGGACATCCTGGTTCCAGACGGTATCACCTGCAATATACAATGTCGGCTCATCAGGGTGATGAAGCACGACGCCAGAGACCTCACCCATGCGTTCGCCAATAACCGCCATGACATCATCACTGCCGTGCTGACCGCCGGTAATACTGAGGCTGATATCGTCATAGTCTGTGTTATCTGAAAGCACTCGAATGTTGGAGAAGCCAGACTGGTGAATCACATCAGCATCGGCCTGGTGTTGGGCAAAGATCAGCATATCTTTCGGGATGGTCTGTTTGGCGGCTTCATCCCAGTGATCCGGATGAGTATGGGTGACAATAACCGCATCTACATTCAGTAACTCTTCGATGGGGCAAGGTAAAGCGACCAATGGATTGTTCAGATGGCTGTTGGGTGTCCCTTCAAAACCTGGATAGGTGCCTTTTTCGGCGAGCATAGGGTCGATAAGTAATTTTTTCCCTGCAAATTCAATGAGCAGTGTTGCGTTGCGGATTTGAGTGAATTTCATGATTTGTGCTCTCTGATAATGACGTTGTGTATTGATCTTCATTATCAGAGTATTTTCAACATGGCGTGAGTGGCCCGCGGGACATAGTTCAACGAGATCGGGACAAGCCACCTAATTCGCAAAAGCCTGTTTCACTCACCCCAAACGGTGCGCCCATTTGCCCTTGTTCTCTCGTTCGCAATTCTCTTCGGTGTCATACGCTATGTGGGCAGATGGTCTGTTCAGGCGGATGCCAACCGTTGCCAGTTTTTTGACTATCAAGGCTTCAAGTACAAGGTTTCCCGCATCATCATAAAAGTGTGACAGATTCGCATTGGTATCGAACACACAAACCACTTTCAAACTGTCAGGAAAGTGCGAGTAATCAACCAGATGGGTCAGCCACTGAAAGCCGGGGTAAGCTTCCAGCGCATGGTCACACACTTCTGTCAGTACTATTCTGATTTGATTGTCCGTTTTTTTATCTGTCTTTCGCATGTTTGTCTCGCTGAGGGCGGTAAGCTTGATGTTTTGCTTACCGCACTGTTTGCCGGAAGGACGATACGGTAACGTTTTGGACAGCACAATAAAAGTGTCTGTGTGGTTTCAGCTGTCTGGTTTCTCGTAGCTGGCGATGAGGGTCGTGGCCCGAACCGACGGCGTAAAATAATGCTGTTTTACCGCCATATACTCTTTGTCGTTAAAGAATTGATTTTTCATGTCTTCGCTGGGAAAGCGAATAGAGAAAACACGGTTGATGGGTGCAGACACCTGTGAAATCAATACTTCAGAGATTTTGAAGTCATAGCCAAAGCTGCCGTTATAGCGGGATAAAATGGGGGTCATTTCGCGTCTGTATTGTGCGTATATTTCATCGTCCGCAACATCAAGCGCGACCAGCATTTCAAAAGACATAGTTACTTCCCTATTCTGTGTTTGTCTGAAACCCTAGGGTAATCCTTCGGGAAAACATAGCCAGTTGAGTGAAGATTCAGAGTTTGCTCAAGAAATGCGTTGATAATTATCTATAACGCTATCAGAAGCAGCACTTTATCGATAAGAAAAGTGCCTGTCCCGCTAAGATCTGTTGCTAAGCACCTGCTGTGCTTCCATAGCTTGCTCCTATCTGAACAATCCGTGATTTCAATTACCCAGCCAGACCGACTTTAGGTAATATTTATTTAATTTAAATCAGTTGGTTAGCAATTTATGAATAAGAAAGCAGCATTAGTGGTGGAAGGCGGTGCGATGCGCGGTATTTTTGCCAGCGGGGTACTGGATGCTTTTATGGACGATAGCTATAACCCTTTTGATCTGGCCATCGGCGTTTCAGCGGGCGCATCTAACTTGTTGGGATATCTGGCGAACCAGCCTAAACGGAGTTATCGCGTTATCACGCAGTTAGCGACGGATAAGCGATTTTACAATCCCGCCCGTTTCCTGAAAGGAGGCAACCTGGTTGATGTGAGGTGGCTGATTGATGAATCATTGCGGCTCTATCCGCTGGATCAGCACAAACTGTTCGGGAAAACCGCACTGATTGCCGCAGCCACCAATATCAACACGGGCACAGCTGATTATTACAACGTGAGTCCGTCAAATGTCAGCGATGTCATGGAAGCCACCAGTGCGCTGCCGATTGCTTATAAAGCGACACCCTGTTTTGCCGGCGGCTGTTATACCGATGGTGGCGTGGCAGATTCGATTCCGGTGCGGGAAGCCTACCGCCGCGGCGCAAGGGATATCACAGTGATTTTGTCACATCCGCTGAGCTATCAGATGAAACCGGCAAAATATCCCTGGATGATGAAAAAAGTCTTCGCCCGTCAGCCACAGATAGCCAGTGCCATGATCAAACGCTCTGATAACTATAACGCGTCGCTGGAGTTCATCCGCCAACCGCCACAAGACGCCACAATCCGGGTCATCGCCCCGCCAGAAAGCTTCAGCGTGAAGCGTTTAACGATGCGTAAATCTACTCTGGATGAAGGTTATAAGATGGGCCTGAAAGAAGGTATGCTGCATATACATCGCCGAAAGGCAATGAATGGCTCTCATGATGAAAACTGTCAGTTTTGTCTGTGAGAAACTCTTTCCTCACAATAATGGCTAAAAATCAGTGTAACTGTCATTTATCTATCGCCTTTTTCAGCATGATGATTTCAAATTGAGTGCAAATTACTCAATACCGGGTTTACCTGAGGGGGAATGATGAACGCGTTAGTGTCTACATCCTGGCTGGAACGCCGTAGTGGGTTGTCTAAAGTGGTTATCGTCGATGCCACCATGCAGAGTGTGGCTGGCGACAATACCGACTTTGACACACGTCAGTATATCCCCGGCGCTATGGTGTTTGATCTTGAGCGACAGTTTTCTGATGCTTCTTCTTCGTTGCCTCACACCGCACCAAAATATGAGGCATTTCAGCGAGAAGTATCCAAACTGGGCATTGAGACGGATTCTGTGATTGTCATTTACGATGCAAAAGGTATCTACTCAGCGCCGCGCGTCTGGTGGCTGTTTAAGCTGATGGGGCACGAGCAGGTCTTTGTGCTGGATGGCGGTTTGCCTAAATGGATCGCAGAAGGCAGGGCTGTCGTCGCTTCTCCCGTCATTCCTGAGAGCGGCAACGGGTGGCAGGGTGAGTATCGCACAGCGTGGATTGCTGACTGGCGAGAACTGGCAGAAAAAGCCGGTCTGCCGGGGCATTATGTTATAGATGTGCGCAGTGCCGGGCGGTTTTCTGGCCTGCAACCGGAGCCTCGACCAGAGCTGAGAAGCGGGCATATTCCCCATGCGATAAACCTTCCTTTCGCCTCTTTTATTGAAGACGGCCAGTATAAAAATTCAGACAAGCTGCAGGCGTTGTTCGCAGAGCAGCAGGTGTTCGGCGACGAAAAACTGTATTTCAGCTGCGGCTCCGGCGTGACCGCCTGCATCGGACTGCTGGTGGCTTATCAGTGCGGGTACAGAAACCTGTCGGTTTATGATGGTTCCTGGGCGGAGTGGGGGCAGCGAACCGATTTACCGGTTGTTTGAGGTCGTCGGTTCGCTGCTGATTATGGTGGTTAAGACACTATCTGATAAGCCTGAATCTTAGGCAGTTTCAGGGAGAACAGGGTGGTGAGGACCAAAAAGATGAAAGAGACCCACAGGCAGGCGGACAGGCCTGCGATTTGGAAGACCCAGCCTGACAGCACTGTGCCTATCAGTCTACCCATAGCATTGGCCATGTAGTAGAAGCCGACATCCAGTGATACACCATCGTCTTTGGCGTAGCTGACTATCAGGTAGGAGTGCAGCGACGAGTTAATCGCAAAGATGGCGCCAAAGAGCATCAGCCCACCGACGATCACCAGTTCCGGCTGCCATTGAATCTGCACCCCGTAAGCGATACCTGCGGTAATGATGGCCAGCAGCAGTGCCCAGCGTGTGGCGGCTTGCCCGTCCGGCACTTTGCCCTGCGCTTTCCCTGTCAGTTTGGGTGCAAAGCCCTGCACAAATCCATACGCCATTACCCAGGCTGCCATGAAGCCGCCAACGGCACTGTGATTCCAGCCAAACACTGAACCGAGATACACAGGCAGCGCAACCACAAACCAGACGTCTCGCGCCCCGAACAGGAACATGCGGGCAGCAGAAAGGATGTTGACACTTTCGGATTTGGAGAACATCTCGGCAAATTTGGGCTTATTTTTCGCCTTGCCCATGTCGGCTTTCAGCGTCAGGATACTGCTGATGAATACCAGCGTCAGCACACCCGCCATTGTCAGCACCGCATTCTGGAACCCGATTACGCTGAGTAGCAGACCGCCAAGGAAGAAGCCCGCGCCTTTAAGAGTGTTTTTTGACCCCGTCATCAGCGCAACCCACTGATACAGCGCACTTTGTTTGTTGTCCGGCACCAGGGTTTTGATAGCGCTCTTGGCACTCATTTTGTTGAGATCTTTGGCGATCCCCGACATCGCCTGTGCGGCCATTACCCAGGGAATCGTCAGCATAGGGTTGGGTACGGCCAGCATCAGCAGGGCAACAATTTGCATCCCAAGGCCAATGTTCATGGTCCGGTTCAGACCCAGCCTGGCGCCCAGCCAGCCGCCGACCAGGTTGGTGACCACGCCGAAAAATTCATAGAACAGAAAGAGGGAGGCGATGGCGAGGGTGGAGTAACCCAGCTCGTAAAAGTAGAGTACGACTAACATACGCAGCGCGCCGTCAGTCACAGTGAAATTCCAGTAATTGAAGGTCACCAGCATATACTGGCGAACCGGCTGGCTGAATTGCGCGAAATATTTAGCAAACATAGACACGACACTCGTATTGTTCGCCGTTTCGGCTGCTGGCTGCGATGCAAAACAAAAGCATGTGCAGACAGGCGCGAAACGGCGAAACACTGTTTATTATTGTGACGCTACCTGACGGATGTAATCGACCTGTACCGATTTGGTAAAGGCCCCGGGACGTAACGCCTGGACGTCTTCGATAATGCGTGACAACGGCCAGCCCATTTCCAGCAACAGGTGCGCGGCGAGTAAACCGGTGCGGCCTGAGCCCCCCATGCAATGCAGAGCGATGTTGCCGCCTTCTGCCATAATTTTATGCAATTGCGGGCTGGCTGCCTGCCATTGTGCCGCAAATTCGCTATCAGGTGCGGCATCGTCTTCGATGGGGGTGTGCGCCCACAACATGCCGGACTGTTCAACTAACTGGCCCAAGTCAGCGACCTCTTTGTCAGTCATTTCCTGCTGATTGATGGCGGTGACGACAGCGCGTACCCCTTGTGCTTTCAGCTGAGCCAGACTGTCTGACAGAGCCACGCCTTTGGTGCCGGGGCAGGGTGTCAGTACCAGTGAGCTGGTATCGGTTACGGGTAAAGTCCAGGTTGGATGTGTCATTGTCATTGCTCCCTTAAGCCTGTCCCACTTTACGCACCAGTTCAGCAGTGCGGGTGGCATAACCCATTTCGTTGTCATACCAGGCATAGATTTTCACCATCCGCTTGCCTACTACCATGGTTGATAATGCATCGACTATGGTGGAGCGCTGATCGCCTTTATAGTCGATAGAAACCAGCGGGCGATCCTCGTAACCCAAGATGCCCTGCAGTTCACCCTGCGAAGCGTCTTTCAGCAGTTGGTTGACTTCTTCTGCTGTGGTGTCGCGTTTGACGTCGAAAATGATGTCAGTTAAAGACGCGTTTGCCAGCGGGACACGCACGGCATGGCCGTTAATTTTGCCTTTCAGTTCCGGGAAGATCTCGACGATGGCCGAGGCCGATCCTGTGGTGGTCGGGATCAGGCTCATGCCGCACGCACGGGCGCGGCGCAAATCTTTATGCGGTGCATCCAGAATGGTTTGCGTATTGGTTAAATCGTGAATCGTGGTAAATGCAGACTGCTCAATACCCAGTTTTTCATGGATCACTTTGACCACAGGCGCAATACAGTTGGTGGTGCAGGACGCCGCCGTGACAATCCGGTGCTGGTCAGGATCAAAGATGTGATCATTCACGCCCACCACGATATTGGCAATGCCTGCTTCTTTCACCGGTGCTGACACGACAACACGCTGCACACCCTGCGCCAGATACTGATTAAGGAATTCGGTTTTGCGATGCTTACCTGTGGCTTCAATCACCACGTCACAGCCAGACCAGTCAACGGCATTAATATCTTTTTCCTGTGAGGCTGTGATGGCTTTGCCATTGATGACAATGTGGCTGCCTTCCGCTGTCACTTCATGGTGCCAGCGTCCCTGCACGGAATCGAATTCCAGGAGGTGGGCCAGCGTTGCGGCATCACCGGCAACATCGTTAATCTGCACAAACTCCAGTTCTGGCCAGTCAAACGCTGCGCGCAGTGCCAGGCGGCCAATGCGGCCAAAACCATTGATACCTACTTTGATTGTCATAGTTAACTCTTCCTGCATTATTGGCAACAAACGGGTCGTTGTTTCATTACCATGAGTCGTTCACTGTCCTGTTGGTATTCCTGCTCTAAACAGTTCGAATCCACCAGTCCGTAAATTTGTTTGCGCATCCAGCCGGGCAGATCTTCGGTTAACCGGTAGAACACCCATTGCCCTTGCCTGACATCAACCAACAGCCCGCTGGCGCGCATCACAGCCAGATGGCGTGACATTTTCGGCTGGCTGACCTGCAGTGCTTCGGTCAGCTCGGCCACACACAGGCATTGCTCTTTCACGATTAACCGTAAGCAACGCACACGGGTTTCATCTGCCAGCAGTTTAAAAAATTGATGTGGTAGCATGCTTATAACCATATTCGAATTTCCGTATATATTAGTCTGATGACGTGTTTGGTCAATCCCTGTGAAGCCGATGTCATCAAATCTTCATATTTGGATATTGGGCGGTGTGTAGCGGAGCAGGCAATGCTCAAGATGAAAGTGTCTTGAAAAAGAGAGCTATCTCTCTGAAGACTCGGTAGTTATGAGAAAGGAATAAAAAGGGTCCGCATTGTCGCGGACCCTTTTGCAGAATATAAAGCCATTACAGTTCAATGGCTATTTTCTCAATCGAATCAATAGTGCAAAGTGACAGCACGCCAGGGATGGCGACCAGACAGTTGATGGTGATAGCATTTTCACTGTTCAGGGACAGCGCGGAAGAAGAGATTTCTGCGCTGCCTGCAACAATGGCACTGACATTTACCAGGCCGGTTAATACATCCAATGTGATCAGGGATGCATTGGAGTTATGGTAAGTCACAATATTGTTATCTAAGACCTCATTGCTGCCATCAGAGTAATAGGCTCGGGTTGAGATGCTGAAGTTGAGTGGAGCTAGCAACCTGACTTCCAGTTCACCAGAATGATCAGACTCAATCCTAATCCGATCCAGAACGGCAGGACCGATCGTCAGGGTTGTGTCCGCTGAACTGCCCCCATAACTTGCAGTAATGGTTGCCGACCCAACGGATACGCCCTGCGCCAGACCGCCTGCTGTGATAGTCGCGATACTGGTATCACTACTGTGCCAGCTCACCAGATCAGTGACATCCTGAGTGGACGTATCCGTAAAGGTGGCAGTGGCTTCGAACTGCTGGGTCAGGCCGTTGGCGATAGTCGCATTGAGCGGAGTGATTGCCAGTGAGGTGACCGTTGCTGCGGTGACATCCAGGGTCACGCCCGGACTGGTTTGCATCTGATAGCTGGCAGTAATCTCTGTCGTCCCCATTGCCAGCGATTGCGCCAGACCAGAGGGATTGATGCTGGCGACACTGGTGTCCGAGCTGACCCAACTGACCAGATGGGTAACATCCTGATCCGGGCCGCTGGTAAAGCTTGCCGTGGCGGTGAATTGCTGCGTTGTACCATTGGCAATACTGGCTGCGCCCGGGCTCACAGTAATGGCGCTGACGGTCGCCGGCGTGACGGAGAGTGGGATGTCAGCGCTGTCGACGCCCTGATAATGGGCGGTCACGACGGTATTGCCTTCACCCAGGCCGTGGGCTAAACCTGTGGCAGACAAGGTGGCGACACTGGTATCACCGCTTTTCCAGTTCACCTGATCCGTCACATCCAGAGTGCTGCCGTCGGAGAACTTGGCGGTGGCGGTAAACTGCTGGGTGGTGCCGTTAGCAATACTGGCCGTTTCCGGTGCAATGGTGACAGAGAGCACGGTGGCTGCCGTCACAGTCAGGTTCGCGTTGTTGCTGATTGCCCCGCCAAAGCTGGCAGAGATAGCGGCAGATCCCGTCGCGAGAGCACTGACCATACCTGTAGCGGACACGGTCGCCACGGCGGTATCGCTGCTGCTCCATGTTGCTTGCGCACTGACATCCTGCGAGGTGCTGTTATCAAAATGCGCAATGGCCGTATAGGCATGGCTGGTGCCTTTGGCCAGACTCAGGTTAGCCGGTGTGACCTGCACGGTATCAACGGTAGCCGCCGTCACAGTGAGCGTGACGGGAGCACTGGGTGTGCCATTGAAATCGGCCGTGATGACAGCTGTCCCATCAGTAACAGCTTCAGCTAACCCGGATGCCGAAATGGTCGCAATTGCGGTATTGTCGCTGTTCCAGGTGACCTGAGAGGTTAAGTCTTGTGTCGAACCATCGGAGAACTGGCCAGTGGCAGTAAACTGCTGCTCTGTGCCTTCTACCAATGACGCCGTAGCGGGTGAGAGATGCAGCGAGTCCAGCGTGGCTGCCGTCACCGTCATCGCCGCCTGATTGCTGCTGATGCCTTCAAACTGGCCGGTGACAGTGGCGGTTCCTGACGCCTTGGCGGAAGCCATGCCGTTGGCGTCCAACTCAACAGTACTGGCATCTGTGGTATTCCAGATGGTCTGGCTGGTGACATCTTCACGGCTGCCATCGTGATAGTAAGCCAGCGCAGTAAATTGCACCTGTGTGCCTGCGGCGGCTGATACCTGCCCGGGAGTGATTTGCAGCTGGCTGACCGTGTGGCCCCCCGTCACCGTAATCACGATGCTGCCACCACTGACACCTGCATAGCTGCAGGAAATGGTGGTTTCACCGGCGGCAATGGCCTGGATCATTCCTTTGCCACTGATGGTAGCCACTGACTCATCGCTGCTGGTACATTGTGCGTCCTGAGTGACCTCTTTTTTATCGCCGTCAGCGTGAATGGCATTCACGGTAAAGTTCAGGGAACTGCCAGCTTCCGCTGTGTTCGCGCTGGGGATGATCTCCAGATTGCGGACGGTTTTACCGCCTTTATCTACGGCGCTGCTGTTGTTGTCTTTCTGGCTGGGCAGACCGCTACCTTCTCCGCCGCAACCTGCCAGAGTCAGCGTCATGAGAAAAATACCCAGCCAGAGTGTTAAATACCGGCAAATGTTGTTCTTCATTGGATTGCCTTCCTTGTGAACTGAGGTGAAGTCAGTACGACGCGTCGGTTCATAGCGCGGTTAGCCGGGGTGTCATTACTGACCAGCGGCTTGGTTTCGCCAAACGCTTCGTAGCTGATACGGTCAGGGGTAATACCCTGTTGTTCAAAATACTGCACAACACTTTGCGCCCTGCGTTCAGACAGCTTCATGTTGTAGTCTTCCGAGCCGACATCGTCGGTATGGGTTTCCACCCGCAGCATGGCTTCCGGATATTGACTCAGGTGATTCAGCATCGGCTGGAACGTGGAAGTCATATCAGGGCGAAGCTTGGCAGAATTGAACTCAAAGATGGCATTGGACTGGGTACCATCCACCCGGAGGGTAAAGGCTTCCTGAGTGACAGGTTGCGGCGCGGGTTCTGGTTCAGGTTCAACCACTGCGACAGGTTGCGGGTCATTGCCCGAGAACCGGTAGCTGATGCCCAGCATCAGGGTGTGGAGATCGGCGCCAGCCGTGCCATCGTCGCCGACATTATTGGCAAACTGATAGCTGAGCCCGGTTCGCCAGCGCGGTGTAAAGTCCCAGTCAACGCCGACACCGACAATGGGCGAGAAGCCATCTTCGTCGTTAGATACAGTGCCGGCAATTTCTTTACCATCGCTGGAAACATGCCAGGCCAGAACCCCGGCTTTGCCCACCAGAGACACCACATCCGTAACCGGATAGCGGTAGCCCAGAGAGGCTGACAGACCTAATACATCTCCTTCATAATCGGCGCCAACGGAAGGGTCATCCAGCGCCGGGTAAGTGGCATCGAACTGGCCGTAATAGTCATAGGCCACTTCCAGCTCCCAGCGCGGAGTCCAGGCGTAGTTATAGAAAATCCCCGCGCCTGGCGCATCATCATCACAGCTGATGTTATGGCTTTCACAGGCGCCATCAGCAAAAGTGTAACTGGCGCGGAGCCCGGCCCGGTGCTCAGAAGCATTGGCGAGAGAGAGACATAAAGTGCTTAGTACAAAACATGAAAGGGAAAACTTTGTGCTCTGATTCATTACCTATCCATCCTCAGTCCTTGAAAACGCTACGAAGAGCTACCCAGCTTTAGGAACTTCTTGTCTTCCAGGTATGCCTAAAGTCAAATTAGTACAAAGATCACAAAATGGCGAAATAAGTTGCACAGATATCATTACATGATGGGACTGGTTTTTAGTCTTGGTTGTTTACTCTGGGTGGGAGAGGTGACGCAGCGGGCTTCAGGAATGATTTATGCGTGTGTGCCGGAACGCATCCGGGCGCAGAAACAAAAACACCCCGCCAGGTGAACCCGCGGGGTGTTGGAGGTAGTGTTGCCTGATGGCGAATCAGTGCATGTTGTCGTGGTTCATACCGTCATGATCCATGCCGTCGTGATCCATGCCTTGATGGTCCATTTGGCTGTGGTCCATGTTTTGTCCGGTGTTCATCATGTAGTCGGCTTTTTCTACTTTTACTTTCACATCCACCTTACCGGCGTTCTGAAAATAAAGCGTCAGCGGAAAACTGTCACCCAGTTTAGGCACTGAGGTCAGGTTAAACATCATAATGTGGTAACCGCCAGGTTGCAGCAGCTGGGTGTCATGGGCAGGGATCTGAATGTCGTCCACTTTGCGCATTTTCATCATGCCGTTTTCATGTGCGTGTTCATGAAGTTCAACTTTTTCAGCAATGGGCGATTCTGCACGCAGCAGGACATCCGCCTGATCGCCGTGGTTATCCACTGAGAAAAAAGCCGCTGCGACTGAAGACATAGGCGGGACTTCTTTGGACCAGGGATGATCAATGTGTAGCTCGCCAGACTCAAATTCGTGGGCCGTTGCCAGGCCGGAGGTGAAGACGGAAGCGGCCAGCAGCAAAGCGTGTAATGATTTCATTGTGTTCTCCAATGGGTTTTAAGCAATCAAAAAGGTCAAAAGGGATGTGATGATGTGCTTATCGGCGGAGGAGAATGTTTTGGCCCAAACAGTTCATACAGTTTGTTGTTCGCACTGAGCCAGAACATACGGCGCAGGCCGGAAAAAATCGCCACGGATGCCAGAATCAGCGGTTGAATATAACTGGTGTCGTAATGGATGGGCTGTAATGGTGTGAGCAGCGGGCAGTGGTTTTGCCATTGTGCGTGCGGCGATCCGTCAGGCTGATTAACCTGATCGGCGACCGAGACCCATTGCAGGCCATGCACCGTACAGATCAGAATTTTATCCCCGGTCAAGCCGCTCGGAGTACCCTGATGGAAGGCCGGATTGATCACCACGACAGCCGACAGCACATTCAGCCATAGCAATGACGCCAGAATGATAGTGATCATTCCAGCGCGATTGCGGGTTGAAGTGAAAGTCGTGGTCATGGTGTTTTGTCTGTTTCTGAGAAGCTGAAATCATAGCAGATGAGAATAACATTCGGTAACAGATTACCGGTAAGTGCTTGAAAAAATCCGACTGAATACAGGTTTTCTGTGTGTTTACCCGGCCGCCGGCGTCTTGAGTATCAGGTTGTTTTTTCATGAGAAGAGTGCTTGAATATCGGCACTTACCCACCGGAGGCAAAGGAATGAAGGTTGCTATTCTGGACGATTATCAGGATGTTGTCCGTACCTTGCCCTGTTACTCTCTTCTGAATGAATACGATGTGACTGTGTACACATCGCCGCCTGCTGATCAGGCTCAGCTTATCGACAGACTGAAAGACAAAGACGTACTGGTGCTGATCCGTGAACGCACTGTCATTGACGACGCCTTACTTGCCCATCTTCCCCGCCTTAAACTGATCAGCCAGACCGGTAAGATCAGCAATCATTTGGATCTTGAAGCCTGTACCCGCCATCAGGTTGCTGTGGCGGAAGGTGTCGGCTCACCTGTCGCGCCTACGGAATTATGCTGGGCGCTGATCATGGCGGCCAGCCGGCAACTGCTGCCTTATTGCCAGCATCTGCAGGTGGGAGAGTGGCAGCAGTCCGGATTGCCACAGCTGGGCCGTAGCCTGAGTGGCAGAACATTGGGGATCTGGGGCTTTGGTAAAATCGGCCAGCGTATTGCCCGGATCGCAGACGTGTTTGATATGAAGGTGCTGGTCTGGGGCAGTGAACATTCTCGCGAGCTGGCAGTCGCTAAAGGGTATCAGGCAGCGCAGTCGAAAGCGGCGTTTTTCGCTCAGTCTGACATTGTGTCGCTGCATTTACGGCTCAACGTGCACACCCGCGGATGCGTAACGGCCGACGATCTGGCACTGATGAAAGCCGATGCACTGTTTGTGAATATCAGTCGTGCTGAACTGGTGGAATCCGGCGCGCTGGTGGCAGCCCTTGAGCGGGGGAAACCGGGTTATGCGGCAGTGGATGTTTACGAGACAGAGCCTGCTTTACCTGCTGACGAGCCACTGCTAGCCATGCCGAACGTGTTATGTTCGCCACACCTGGGGTTTGTCGAATAGGACAGTTACACACTGTATTTTGAAACGGCTCTGGCTAATGTGGTGAGTTACGGTAAAGGCCAGCCTGCCGGTCTTGCGAATGCCGCGGTATTGAGCACTGAACCTCATCAATAACTATGGAATGAAAAGGAATCGGAGATGCCTAAAGAGCGGGTAGTATTGATTACCGGATCCAGCCGGGGAATTGGCGCGGCTACAGCGATTCAGCTGGCCTCTCAGGGGGTGAGTGTCTGCGTGAATTATCGTTCTGAGCACGAAGCGGCAGAGCAGATTGTGCACCGGGCGCGTAAATATGGCGTGAATGCCATAGCGGTACAGGCGGATGTGTCTCAGGAACAGGAGGTGATGCGACTGTTTGCCACACTGGATAATGAACTGGGGCCGATAACCGGGCTGGTGAATAACGCCGGTATTCTGATGCAACAGATGCCGGTGTTACACATGACAGCAGAGCGGATCAATGCCGTGATGCACACCAATGTCACCAGTTGCTTTTTATGCTGCCGGGAAGCGATCCGGCGCATGGCCTATTCGCAAGGCGGTCAGGGCGGCTCGATTGTCAATGTCTCTTCGGCAGCGTCCCGTACCGGCGCGCCCTTTGAATATGTCGATTATGCGGCGTCGAAAGGGGCGATGGATACCATGACCCGCGGCCTGTCACTGGAAGTGGCCAGTGAAGGCATTCGTGTCAACGGCGTTCGTCCCGGATTTATTTACACCGATATGCACGCCTCAGGTGGTGAGCCGAATCGGATTGAACGGCTGAAATCAGCCATCCCGATGCAGCGCGGCGGCACTGCCGAAGAAGTATCAGAAGCAATCTGCTGGTTATTGTCGGATCAGGCCTCTTATTCAACCGGATCGTTTATCGATCTGGCTGGCGGCCGCTAAGCACAGTCATGACCTGCCGATACCTGTTATCAGCAGGGCTGGCCGCAGCCAGCAGCTATGGCTGACTGCGGTACTTACGCTCCGGCCGGCCGACGCTGCCATAAGAGACTTCGGCACTCAGCTCATCGGTACTGACCAGATACTCAAGGTATCGACGGGCAGTGGTTCTGCTGGCGCCGATTTCCTGACCGACCTGCTCAGCATTGAGATTAATGTTCGGATCGGTGAAGACACTGCGGATTTTATCCAGCGTCAGGCCGTCAATGCCTTTCGGCAACCGTGAGGCCGTGGCTGGCGGCGTTTGCGGCGCGGGCTGATCCGTGGCAGAGGTGGGCTGCAGCAAACCATCGACATCGCTTTGCACCAGTGAGTGCATGTCAGACAACTTGTCCAGATGAGCGCTGAAATTGAACAGCGCCGATTGCAGTCTTTCAAACACCACGGGTTTTAAAATGTAATCAAATATCCCGCTGCGCATCGCGGTGCGCAGGGTATCGACTTCAGTGGCCGCCGTGACCAGAATCACGTCGGTATGGCAGCTTTCAGCACGCAGTTCCCTGAGCAATTCCAGCCCGGTGCCGGTCGGGAACTGATTATCCAATAACAGTAACTGAGGCTGGAACACGTCGATCAAATCCCTGGCTTCATCCAGGCCATGGGCGATGCCTACAACCTGAAAGCCCGGTGTTTTTTCGACGAAGCGGCGCTGTATTTCCGCATTTTGCGGATCATCTTCTGCAATGACGACAGTAATGGGTGCTGTCATTGTTGTTCCTCTTGTCCATGTCTTGTTGCATTGTCTGAACGACGCAGTGATTTGGGAATGTACACAGTAAAACGACTGCCGGAAGGTTCAGCGGGTTCGACGGTAATGATGCCGCCGAGATGTTCTGTCAGCTGTTTAACTAAATGCAGTCCGATGCCGTGTCCTTCAACGTCCTTGGTGGTGTAACCACGGGTAAAAATTTTATCTTGTTCCCCTTCGGCAATGCCAGGCCCCTGATCATTGACCTCAAATATCAGCTCTTTGCCTAAGTCGCTCATACTGAGCAGCACCATACCGCCTGAGCCATGGTGCCTGAGCGTCGCTTCCAGTGCATTGTCTATCAAGTTGCCCAGTATGCTGACTAATTGCTCGCGGGGCAGAGAGGCCGGTATGTCCGACATCTGGCTGTCGTCGTCAATGGCCAGTTCCAGGTTCAGCTCTCTGGCCCGGTTGTATTTACCGAGCAGGCAACCGGCCAGAATACTGTCTGAGGTTGCTTTCATTATGGTCTGAATAAAACTCTGATGGCTGGATGTTTCCTGCCCGATCACCTTGAGCGCCTGCTCAATCGCACCAATCTGAATCAGGCCGGCTATGGTGTGCAGCTTATTGTTGTACTCATGGGACTGGCTGCGCAGGCTGTCGGCATATTGCTGAATACGGGTCAGTTTACGGCTGACCAGATCGACTTCATTTTTCAGCCGGAAACTCGATACTACCCCTGTAACTACCCCGTCCTGCACCATGGGAAAACGGTTGGCGATCAGGTTGCGGTCATGCAGCCAGATTTCCTGGTCAAAATGGTGCTCGCCGCTTTGCAGTACATCCAGCATCCCGTTGTCGGGTAACACGTCATGAATATGGCGGCCAATGTATGTTTCGTCAGCGGGTAATTGCAGCGTTTTGATGGCGGCATGGTTAAAGGTGGTGATGATACCGTGCTGATTAATGGCGACTATGCCTTCACGCACAGTTTCCAGCGTGGCATTGCGTTCATGAAACAGCCGGCCAATCTGCTCAGGCTCCAAATCAAAAATGGCTTTGCGGAAATGATTGGCAAACCAGAGTGCCATGATCACGCTGAACAGAAAGGCCAGCGTACTGGCAACAATCATGGAAAGCTGATGGCGGCTGACAATCGCATCGACTTCGGTCAGCAAATAGCCGACTGAAACTATGCCGATGATCTGAGCACCATCTGTGCTGAAAATAGGGGCTTTGCCACGCATCGACCAGCCGATACTGCCTTTATCCAGTGCGACGTATGCTTTGCCGTTCAGCAGCGCCTGGCTGTTATCGTCACTGTCATCATCTGACATAGATTTGCCGATACGCTGCGGGTTGAGGTGGGCGAGCCGAATGCCCTGGCTGTCGCCAATAACAACAAATCTTGCCTGGGCGGCCTGGGCCATTTTCAGGCTGAGTGGCTGCAAGAATGCGGTGTCTCTGTCTGATACGGCGCGAATCACATCGGGTGAGGTCGCAATGGTTTTCGCGACCCGTATCGCCTGCTGGCCAATCTGTTCATGTAACACACTGTCGAGATAGCGAATGGTAAAGTGGCCGAGCGCCCCCGCTTGCAGGATCGCGATAAAACCCAGTATTAATACCATCCGGGTTTTGAGTCGAAAATGACGCAAAGACAACAACTTAGTCATGTGGGAAGGTGTTCTGTCTACCTTTGTAACATCTGTGAAACAGTGTACCGTCAGTGGCGCCGAAATGCTGTGAACAATATGAACTTAATGCATTTTACGCCCGATATTCACATTATTTTTACAATCTTTTCATGTTTCTGAACGTGGCATACCTTGACTGAGTAGTTAAGCAATAACAGAACCTGAGGCCGCAGGCAGACATTACGTTTCAGCCATAGCGGTAAATCAGGTCGGGCGATGGACCCCAATCTAATAACGAGGAAAAGGTATGCTTACTCAGTTAATTACCCGCAAACGTGTCTCCGTACTTGCTGCGATCATGGCTTCTGCATTGAGTGTCAGCGCTCAGGCAAAAGTGGATTCCATTCACTTTCTGGTACCTGGCGGTGCCGGTGGCGGTTGGGACAGCACAGCACGCGGTACCGGTGAAGTATTGAAAAAGTCAGAGCTGGTTGACACCATCTCTTACGAGAACATGTCCGGTGGCGGCGGTGGTAAAGCCATTGCGTACCTGATTAAAACCGCCGAGCAATCCACAGACACTCTGATGGTTAACTCTACCCCTATTGTGATTCGCTCACTGTCTAAAGTGTTCCCTCAGTCGTTTCGTGATCTGACCCCGGTAGCCGCCACTGTGGGCGACTACGCCGCGTTTGTGGTGTCGGCCAAATCCAAATACACCAGCTTCACTGACATAGTGAACGATTACAAAAAAGATCCCAGCAGTATCACAGTGGCGGGCGGCTCTGCACGCGGCAGCATGGATCACCTGGTTGCCGCACTGGCGTTCAAAGCCGGTGGTGGCGAGCCGCGTCGTCTGAAATACCTGGCGTATGATGCCGGTGGTAAAGCCATGGCCGGTTTGCTGTCTGGCGAAACCACACTGCTGTCAACCGGCCTGAGTGAAGCCCTGACGCTGGCAGATGCCGGTGAGATCCGCATCCTGGCGATGACGGGTGATCAGCGTTCTCCTTCAGCGCCGGAAGTACCGACTCTGCAGGAGCTGGGCTATAACGCGACCTTCGTTAACTGGCGCGGATTCTTTGCCGCACCGGGTCTCAGCGATGAAAAAGCGGATGAGTTTGCCGAGGTACTGGGCGAGATGTACAACACAGATCAGTGGAAAACCGTGCGTGACCGTTACGGCTGGACTGAAATCTACAAGCCTCGCAAAGAGTTCGTTGCCTTCCTGTCGCAGCAGGAAAAAGAAATCGGCGATCTGATGCGTGAACTGGGCTTCCTGAAGTAATCCTGTCTGCATGACATGTTGCGCACCGCCTGCCTGGGTGGTGCGCGTAGTAACAAACCGGTCTGAGTCTGGGGCCGGGTCAAACCGATAGTGGTGAGGATGACCATGACAATTACAAAAGATCATATCGGTGGACTGGTGTTTCTGTGCTTTTCCATCGTTTACGGTTATTACGGCAGCGGAATTGAGATGTTCCCCGGCGATGAATATCAGCCCTTCAATGCGAAATCTTTGCCGCTGACCCTGGCCGGGCTTGGCATAGTGCTGGCGTTGTGCCAGCTGTTGACGGCCAGCCGCAGTCAGGATGACAAACTGGACTTACGGGGACTGGATTTTGTTCTGATCACCAAACTGCTGCTGCTGATGCTGATTTTCGCCGCTTCCCTCGAATGGATTGGCTTTATGTTGTCGACCGTGATCTTTCTGATGGGAGGCTACTGGTTGCTGGGTGAACGTCGTCCTAGGGTTCTGCTGGTGGCATCTGTGCCATTTGCCGTGTGCTTCTGGTTTTTGCTGACGCAGTTGCTTGACATCTATCTGGCCCCTGGCCGACTGATCACAAGTATTCTCGGGGGTTAATTATGTTCGATGGAATGATGACTGGATTGTCGACGGCAATTATGCCCTTCAATCTGATGATGGTGGTGGTTGGCTGCTTTGCCGGGACGTTCATTGGCATGTTGCCGGGTCTGGGCCCGATTTCTGCCATTGCACTGATGATCCCTATTACTTATGGTCTGGATCCGTCTTCAGGCATTATCCTGATGGCCGGTGTGTACTACGGTGCTGTTTTTGGCGGGTCAACCTCATCAATACTGATTAATGCGCCGGGCTGTTCAAGCACAGTGGTCACTGCCTTTGACGGTTTCCCGCTGGCGCAGAAAAATCAGGCGGGTAAAGCCCTGGCACTGGCTGCGTATTCCTCTTTCACGGGCGGAACCGTCGGTGCCATCATTTTGCTGTTTGCAGCGCCTGCTCTGGCCAAAGTCTCACTGAGTTTCCAGTCCAGCGACTACTTTGCGCTGATGATTCTGGGCCTGACGGCGGTGGCCGCTTTCTCCGGCAAAGGCCAGGTGCTTAAAGCCCTGATGATGACAGTTTTCGGTCTGATGATTTCGACCGTCGGCAACGACGTCATGACAGGCGTGCCGCGCTTTACCTTCGATAATGTCGATTTGATTGACGGTATCAGCTTCCTGCTGCTGGCCATGGCAACTTTCGCACTGACAGAAGTGGTGATGACGGTTCTGCGGGGTGAACACCGGCATGAAGATGCGCAGATGGACATGAATAATCTGGGCAGCATGAAACTCAGCAAGGAAGAAGTGAAGCATGTGGCACCGACGGTCGCGCGTTCTTCCGTCTTTGGCTTCCTGGTTGGTGTATTGCCAGGCGCCGGGGCCACCATTGCCTCTTTCCTGAGTTACGGCATGGAGCGTAATCTGGCGCCGAAAGAAGAGAAAGAAAAATTCGGCAAAGGCGCGTTACGGGGCCTGGCTGCGCCTGAATCTGCGAACAACGCGGCATCTACCGGCTCTTTCGTTCCTTTGCTGACACTGGGTATTCCCGGTTCGGGCACAACCGCCATTATGCTGGGGGCACTGATTGCGTATGGTATTCAGCCTGGTCCGCGTCTGTTCCTTGATAATCCGGATGTCTTCTGGTCGGTGATCATCTCGATGTACTTCGGTAACCTGGTGCTGCTGATTCTGAACCTGCCGCTGATCCCGTATATCTCCAGACTGCTGGTGATTCCGCGTCCGATCCTGATCCCGCTGATTCTGTTCTTCTCCATCACAGGGGTGTATCTGGTGAGCTTCAATGCCTTTGATATCCAGATGATGGTGTTGATCACAGTGATTGCGACCTTCCTGAAATTGCTCAACTTCCCGATGGCACCTATGCTGCTGGGATTCATTCTGGGCGACATACTGGAGAAAAACCTCAGCCGCTCGCTGACGCTGTCTGATGGTTCATTCGCTTTCCTGGTGGAACGTCCACTGACACTCACCATCATGGTGCTGGCAGTACTGGCGCTGTTGATGCCACTGTTCAGCACCTGGCGTGATAAGCGCAAGGCTGCTGCCAAAGCGCAGGCACAACAGGCGTGAATTGAAGCCGGATAGAAGCTGGTTAAATGAGAGCAAGCAACAAGGGCAGGGTTCACGTGAACACTGCCCTTTCTGATTGGCGGCAGCCGTCGCATCGTCCGGTATTCAAGGGATCATTTTGCTATTTGCTGCTTTCGCCATACCCGTGGGGACATCTTGTGCTCTCGCGTAAATGCCCGAGTGAAGGCACTGGCTTCGCTGTAGCCGAGTAATCGGGCGATTTGACTATGCGATAAGTTCTCCTGTAACAGCATACGTTTGGCGACGCTGTTCCGAACCTCTTTGACGAGTTGTTTAAATGTCAGGTGTTCTTTTGCCAGCCGGTTTTGCAGCGTGCGATGATGCACTTTCATCATTTTGCCAATACTTTCAATATTGCAATGCCGGGTTGTCAGCGCATTGAAAATCAGTTGCTTGACCGATTCAGAAAATAATTGATTGCGGGGAAAAGCAACGGGCAGGTCAAGCAGTTGCCGGTATGCCGCACTGTATTTTCCGGCATCAAAATGCACATTTTGTTTATAGCGCATCTGCTTTTTTAGCAGCAAACCATCGTAGTCCTGGTTAAACAACACCGGGCAATTGAAAAATCGCTCAATCTCATTAACGCTCTTGGCTGAAGCCTGCATCAGGGCAACATATTCAATGTTATTCGGCCCGATAATCTGATTCACGACTTTTCCGGTTTGCGCCAGCGTAAACAGGGAATGCTCACTATCGTTGAACGCTAAATCGGCATAACTGCACCGCTTGATGACCAAATAATCGCCCTCAATAAAGTGATCCCAGTAAGTGACCTCGCTGAAGTAAGAACGATATTGTGATGCGTTTTGTAAGGCGACTTCCAAGCACAGGGACGATGTCAGTAAATTCAGCACAGGAATATTGATGGTGCTGAAGTGCTGGTCGACTAAGGCCAGGGCGGGATGCTGCACATCAAGATACACAGCGAGCCGGGATAACATTCTGACAAAAAGATCGTAAGGGATAAGCCGGTCCATCTGATTCTCAATGCTGCTATCGAGCTGAAATTGTGCATAAAACGCGTCGCAGTCGAGGTTCTTCCTCTCCAGCAGCGCGCTTACACCAAACAATAACCGGGCTGACGTATGCGGGATCCCCTGGTTCATTATTGACCCGTTCAGATATATTTTTAGAACATTATCTTTACATCTTATGTTCAAGTGTCAAGTTTCTCCCGTGCAAACGCTCTATATTAAATGCTCCCATGGAATTTTGCGGAAGGAACCCGATGACACGAATCAAACCCACGAACTTATTGCGTTCATTTTCCCTGGTCGCACTGTGCTGTTTGAGCCAGACAGCAAGTGCTGCAATATCGTCACCAGCAATGGTTGGCTTTCCCCCGGCCGCCGACTCTCAAGTCACGTTCAAAAACTACCGACAAAAAGGCAAAAGCGATTGGGCCTATAACAATATCAGTGCTGTGTATAACACTGTGATTCTGCCTCGCGGGGAAGGCGTGTACCCGCTTCCGAGCGTTGAATTGTTGTCGGATGAAGATAAAGCGCAAATTCAACAGGTATTCGAAGGCAATCAGTCGGACAGCGTGATGATCATGAAAGACGGGAAAATCGCGCTTGAATCGTATTACGGCCAGGCGGGTCCATCCCGTCACCATATCTGGTTTTCCATGACCAAGTCATTGACCAGCACCGCCTTCGGCATTTTGGTTGAGCAGGGAAAGGTCTCCGTAGATGCCTCTCCTGCGGATTATATTCCTGAACTCAAAGGCACGGGCTTTGAGCGGGTCACGGTTCAACAGGTACTCAACCACTCAACCGGGATTGATCTGAAAGAAAACTATACCGATCTCAATAGTCCGTTCCTTAAGTATTATGCCCCCGCCTTAAATCTGGCCTACATACCCGGCGGCCGGGATGCCCAGCCAGAAAACACCAAAGTGTACGGTGTCTATGATTTCATCGCCCATTACATCCAACCGGATAACAAGGTGACGCCGGGGGAGGTGTTTGACTACAACTCGGCCAATGCCGACGTACTGGGCTGGATCATTGCGCGTGTCAGCGGCATGTCGCTCAATGAATTTATCGATCAGCATATCTGGCAAAAGCTGGGCACAGAGCACGACGCCTTAATGGCTGTTGATCGCGCTTATATGCCCGTCGCCACGGGGGGCATGATCACCACGCTGAGAGATATGGCCCGATTTGGGCAAATGATCATGCAGGGCGGAACTTTTAACGGTCAGCAGGTGATCAGCAAAGAGTGGATCAGTCAGATCACTCAGATCAGCGAGAAGCAAGAGCAAAAAATGGCGGCCAACCCGAAATACCAGGATGCAGGCTGGCAGGCTTATCACAATATGTGGTGGATTTTGGATGCGCAGAACGGCGAGTTCGCCGCGACGGGCATTCATGGCCAAACGCTGTATATCAACACAAGGAACAAAGTGGTGGCCGCTTTCTTCTCACATCATGAAACTGCCTCAAACCCTTTCAGCGAAAGATATAAGAACAAGCTCTCTGTGCTGAGGCAGATCGCCAGCAAACTTTAGCAAGGCTTTGATAACAGGCTAAGTGGGCGCAATAAAAAGCCGTGCGATCAGCTGACCGTGCGGCTTTCCTTTTTATGGCTTATGGCTTATGGCTTATGGCTTATGGCCTCTGGCGTCAGGCCAGCAGCAAAGGGTGACTATCAGAAACTGAATGCGACCTTGGCTTCAACCGATCGCTCGGTGCCCAGCCAGCAGTTGCTCTGATCGAAACAGGTGTAGTATGCCTTGTCGAACAGGTTTGAGGCACTGACGGTGGCACTCACATTGTTCAGGCTGGCGCTCAGCTCGCCTAAATCATAGCGGGCAGACAGATCAACCAAGGTGTAGTCCGGGACTTTGGCGCTGTTCTGTGTATCGATTTCAGACTCGCCGACATAACGCACACCAGCACCGAACACAGTACCGCTCAGCAGGCCGTTGTCGATGTAATAGTTTGTCCACAGCGACGCCATTTGCTCGGGGATCCACACCGGGGTTTTGCCTTCGATACCGGTATTGTCCTGCGTCACTTCCGCATCGGTATAGGTGTAGTTCAGCGCAATATCCAGATTGTCCGTCAGCAGCCAGAAGCTTTCAAACTCCAGCCCACGGGTGCGGACCTCGCCTGTCTGGATCTTGTCATAGGCACTACCATTGGGGTCTCGGGTCACTACATTTTGTTTGGTCAGCTGATAGGCCGCCAGACTGGCGGACCGGGTTTGATCGGCAGACTGGTATTTTATCCCGGCTTCCCATTGCTGGCCTTCAGAAGGGTCGAACACTTTGCCGAATCTGTCCTGCCCGGCGACCGGCTCAAAGCTTTCCGAATAGCTGACATAAGGTGAGAAACCGTAGGCCAGATTATAAAGCGCGCCGATGCGGCCGGAAAAACTGTCTTGCTCAATATCGCCGGATTTCACACCGTCGGTTTTCTGGTCAAGTTCGTAATGATCGAACCGCCCCCCGGCCAGCACAATCAGCTTGTTCCAGCGGATCTGATCCTGCAGATAGACTCCCAACTGTGAGGTATTGATGTTGTGCTTGGCCCGGTAGTGAAAGCCAAGGTTGTTCGGGTCAATCTGATCATTATCCGGATTGAACATATCAATGCCCGGCGCACTGTAATCCAGTGTGTCCTGATACACCACGGAAGCGTCCATGTGCTGATAGTCCAGACCCATCAGGACATGATGCTCGGCTGCGCCCCAGTAAAGCGTGCCGGAGAGCTGGTTGTCCAGGGTCAGGAAGCCTAACGCTTCATCGGTCTGGTAGGCGTTCCGGCTGAGTGTCCGGTTGTCTGCAGCGAGCGCACCATTGTAGGTGTTGGTCTGATACAGGCTGGCATCGCTGTATCTCAGGTTATGCAGTAAGCTCCAGTCGTCATTGAAATCATGCAGCACTTTATAGCCGAGCATCAGCACTTCACGTTCGAAATCATTCCAGTTTTTATCGCCCGTGAAAGTGTCAGGCGACAGCTGGCCTTCCGGATTCGGTAACACAGAACCCTTTGATGGCACCGTGGTATAGATGCCCGCGCTCGGATCGTTCTGGTAATACAGGTTGAGGTTGATCAGGGTGTCATCAGAGGCTTGCCAGTCGATGGAAGGGGCAATCATGTAACGCTCATCTTCGGCAGTATTGGCCTGATTGTCCCTTTGCCGTGCCAGGGCGATGAGGCGATAGCTGACATCGCTGTTCCCCAACTGGCCTGTGGTATCAAGATTGGCTTGCATCAGGTTATTGGTACCTGTGCTGATTTCAATCTCCGTTTGCCGGGTTTTCTGCGGGGTTTTCGCAATCAGGTTCACCATGCCGCCCGGTGGGATATTGCCGTACAGCACAGAGGTCGGGCCTTTAAACACCTCGACCTGCTCCACGGCATAGGCATCTACCTGGCCTTGCAGGTTCCAGCTACTGAGGTAGGGCAACTGCAGACCATCGTAGAAATTCTGATAGTTAATGAAACCCCGGATATTGAACAGATCCAGTCGGGTGACTGCCCCGCCACGCAGCTCGGTATTAACCCCGGACGCGTAGCGTAATGCTTCGCTGACTGAGCTGGCCCCGCGCAGGTCCAGCGTTTCACGGTCAATCACCGAGATAGCCTGCGGGGTTTCTTCGGGTGTCAGTGCGGTTTTGGTCGCTGTGTTGCGGTAGGTTTCCCCTAACACAGTGATGGTGTCCTCGATATGGGGTGTCTGGGTGTCTGCCTGGGCGATAGCCGATACGCTGAAGGTTGAGGCAATGGAGATAGCCAGCCATGAAGGCGCGAAACATAAAGGCGCGAAAGTGCGATACATCAAATGGAACCTCTGCTGCAATATGTGAATGCTAATTGTTATCAATTGCATTCTAAAGATCTTGCAGCGGGAAAATTAACAATTTGGTGCATCTTGAGATCTGAAGGCGCGATCTTTCAGACAGGCGTAACCGGCAGCCAGTACTCCATGCGGTGAGCAGGGTTGGTGACATCAAATTGCGGCGGGTAAATTTCAAGCTCATAGCCGTCAATGCCTTGATAACCGGACTCAGGCAGCCAGGCGGCAATGAACCAGTGCAGTACTTTATCCAGCTGGTGAATAGGCCCTGAATAGGGGATCACGGCGTAAAGCTGTTCCGGAACACGCAGGCGCTGGGCGTGCGCCGCGATCAGCAGGTCTGTATCCGCCGCCTGTTCAACCGGTATGCCTGCCCAGTAGCTCAAGGCGTCACCCGACTGGCTTTGGGTATCAATCACACCTATCTGGCTGAATGTGTCGGTCCCGGAAAACTGCTGATGAAACTGGTGCCAGATAGCGGGCACTGTCTCCGGGTAATCGGGGTTATCGGCAAACAGGCCATGAATTTGGCCACTCACGCCGCAGAGCTGAAAGGCAGGGCGGCGCTCAAGCCGGATTTGTAACAGGCGCTGTGCGATCTCAGGGGCTAAAGTCACCGGTCTGGTGGATTGCAAAGGCGTTCTGAGGCCGGTCAGCAGGCCGCGTTTTTTATAACTGCCGGGCGCGCAGCCGAACATCTGCCGGAAAGCGCGGATAAAACTGATTTCTGAGTTAAAACCGCAGGCGAGCGCGATGTCGAGAATCCGCTCATTGCCTGATAACAGCTGTTCAGCAGCACGGCTGAGTTTCAGCTCGCGGACATACTGCGCCAGTGTCAGCCCGGTTTCGCTGTTAAACACCCGCTGAAGCTGCCAGCGCGACCAGCAGCTTTGCTCCGCCAGCTCGACCACACTCAACGGCTGATCCAAATGGGTGTGGATGTAATCCAGTACCCGTTGAATACGCGTAAAATGATGCGGCTTGGGTGTCTGAGCTGGGCTGGCTGGTGTTTTCATGACGACGGTTCAGTGTCTTTGTGATTCCATAATGGCTACAGATAGTAACACTGAAGCAATTTGCCCGGTAGTTGAGTCGATCGTCTTTACCGCCCGAAAAGGGCGCAGCGTCACAGTGCTGACCGTCAGGGTATCAGTGCCGGCTGAGAATTGACCTTTGACATTCTATTGGCAAGCGCCGAAGGTGTACGAAGTAGAATGAATTCATCAATCTATCCGTTTGCCTGATACGGGATCAGGGACTTTGGATAGGCAGGGTGACATCACAGGTAACAGGTGACACGGATAAATGACAGTCAACAACACTGAAACGACCATGCACAATAGCGCTCCATCGCGTGCGTTGCCGTTATTTCTGACAGGACCGGTATTGCGCCGCTGTAATGCCAGTGTGATCACGCTGTGGATGGTCACATCTGCCCCGCTTGAAGGCCGGTTTCAGCTTTTTCAGGACAAAGAGCCATCGCCTTTCTTTGAGGCTGATTTCACCCGCGAACAGCAAATTCAGATTGGGCAGTCAGCCTGGGTAGTGATGGCCCAGTTTTCCGGCGATTTTCCACTGGATACTGAGCTGGCTTACGAGATTGAAACCCAGCAGGGGGCACTGACCACACTGCTGCCTGAGCTGCTCTATCCCGGTGAGGAGCGGCTGACGCTGACAATTAAATCCCGTGCCGACTACATTCAGCATGGCTCCTGTCGTAATCCGCATTTTCCCGGCAAAGACAGTCTGGCGGCGGCCGATGAAAAGGTGGCATCACTGTCGCCGGCTGAGCGTCCGGCATTACTGATGATGAGTGGCGATCAAATCTATGCCGATCACGTTGCCGGGCCGACCTTAGACGCCATCAGTCAGGTGATCGACTTGCTCGGATTACCCGACGAAACCTTCAGCGATGCCCCGTATGCCTCGTTATCGGCGTTACGCGCCAGTCATCACCAGCTGTATGGCCGGGATCAGGTTTTACCTGTGTACGAGCCGACCGGAAACTGGCTGTCAGACACCCGTATTCTGCGCTGGCTGCCAACCAGACAGCGCCCGGTTTTCACGGCCAATGAATGTGAAAACCACCTGATTGGCCTGAGCGAGTTTCTGGCAATGTATCTGCTGGTCTGGTCACCGACTGTCTGGCAACTGGTAGATATTGATCGTCTGGAGAAACAAGGCTTTCAGTGCGGCGAGCAGGTGCTGGCAGAGAAATGGCAGCAGTTGTGGCGACAGGAAAAATCGGACATTCAGGGGTTCATCAGCGGGCTGGCTCAGGTGCAGCGCCTGGTCGCACATATTCCCACTTATATGATTTTTGACGATCACGATGTCACCGATGACTGGAACCTGACTGTCGGCTGGGAGCAAGCGGCCTATCAGCATGCCTTTTCAAAGCGCATTATCGGTAACAGCTTGTTCGGCTACTGGCTCTGCCAGGGCTGGGGCAATGACCCGGAACAGTTTGACGAGGCTTTCATGACCAAGGCCCGTAGCTATTTTTCGGCGCCGGACAACGCTTCTCACGATGCCATGATCGATCACCTGTATGCGTTTGAGCACTGGCACTATCAGGTGGACACGCAGCCTAAGATGCTGGTGCTGGATACCCGGACCCGTCGCTGGCATTCAGAATCGAAAATGAACAAGCCTTCCGGTCTGATGGACTGGGAAGCACTCACAGACATGCAGCAGGCGCTGATTCATGAACCTGCGGTGATCATTGTGTCGCCCGCGCCGATTTTCGGTGTGAAGTTCATCGAAACCTTGCAGCGCATCATGACATTGCTCGGTAAACCGCTGGTGGTGGATGCAGAGAACTGGATGGCCCATCCAGGGGCCGCCAATACCTTGTTGAGTATATTTACCCATACCAAAACCCCGACTCATTTTGTGATTATTTCCGGCGATGTGCATTACTCGTTTGCCTACGATATTCAGCTGCGCTTTCGCCGTAACAGCCCGAACATTTATCAGATCACTGCCAGTGGGATTAAAAATAATTTCCCGGAAAAATTGCTGCGGGTTTGTGAGCGTATGGACAGGCTGTTGTACAGTCCGCATTCGCCGCTGAACTGGTTTACCAAACGTAAACGCATGAAAATTTACAAGCGGGATCCGGACATCCCGGGACACGGCCGCTTAGTGAACAGCAGTTGTATAGGCGAGCTGTGGCTGAAGGATGACGGCCAGCCCGAGCGCATTGCGATTCTGACTGCAGAAGGGCAGTCCATCGGGTTTCCCCCGACCCGGCAGGAACAGAAACGGCACTCAGAAGCGGGTGAAAAAGCAGCAGCAAGACCTGACAATAATTAGCCATAGTCGGGTGCTTCACATATTTTTAACACAGAGACGCAGCGCTGTTGACTTAGGTCAAACGTCCGTTTAATCCTATGGTTCAAATGAAAAGACAGGCGGGAAGCTTGTCTTTATAAAACGTTGTGTAGAACTCAACACAAGGAAAACACCATGTTGAACCTTGCCGCTGCCTTACAGCGTAATGCTGTGTCCAAGCCTGACAAAGTCGCTATTGTTTTTGGTGACACTCAGATCACTTATGCTCAGTTCAATGCCATTGCCAGCCAGATCGCCAATGGTTTGAAGGCCAATGGCATACAGCCGGGTGATCGGGTTGCACTGAGCTGTCCCAATCTGCCGTTCTTCCCGCTGGTGTATTACGGCATTCAAAAAGCAGGTGCAGTCACTGTGCCACTCAATGTTCTGTTGCGTGAGCGCGAAATTAAATTTCATCTCGAAGATTCAGCGGCAAAGTTTTATTTCTGTTTTGAGGGCGTGGAAGGATTACCTATGGCGCAGTCCGGGGTGGCTGCGTTTGAACAGGTTGAGAGCTGCGAGCACATGGTGGTGATGACGGCCGATCAGTCTGCGATGACATACCAGGGGTTACCGACCCTGACATCTTTTATGAAAGATCAGTCACCTGTGTGCGATTACACCCCCCGTGAAGCGGATGACACGGCGGTTGTCCTGTATACCTCGGGCACTACGGGCCAACCGAAAGGGGCGGAGCTGACGCACAGTAATCAGTACACCAATGCCCTGGTGGCGCAGAACCTGATGGAAATGCGCGGCGACGATGTTCATTTACTGACCCTGCCGCTGTTCCATACCTTCGGCCAGACCGTCAACATGAACGCGCCCGTCAGCCTGGGCTGCACCATGGTCATGGTGCCCCGTTTTGATCCGGCGCTGGTGAAAGGGCTGATTGAAAAACACAAAGTCACGCTATTTGCCGGTGTGCCGACTATGTATATCGGTATGAACCTGTGCCAGGCCGATCACGATGTATCTTCGCTGCGTATCGGCGTCAGCGGCGGCGCTTCATTGCCGGTCGAAGTGTTGCGCACTTTTGAAGAGAAATTTAAGGTGCCGATTCTGGAAGGTTATGGTCTGTCGGAAACCAGCCCGATTGCCAGTTTCAACCATCTGGACATGCCCCGGATTCCGGGCTCGGTCGGCCAGCCAATTCAAGGCGTCGAGGTGCGTGTGGTGGATGACAACGGTCAGCAACAGCCTCAGGGAGAACCGGGCGAAATCATTGTTCGCGGCCATAACATTATGAAAGGCTACCTGAACCGGCCGGAAGAGAATGAAAAAGCGCTGCGTAATGGCTGGTTCTACACCGGCGATGTCGGACGGTTTGATGAAAAGGGCAATCTGTTCATTGTCGATCGGGTGAAAGATCTGATTATCCGGGGTGGCTTTAACGTCTATCCGCGTGAAATTGAAGAAGTGTTCATGACTCACGCTGACGTGGCCATGATTGCGGTAGTCGGTGTGCCCTGTGATCAGTATGGCGAAGAAGTGAAAGCCTTTGTGGTCCTGAAAGAAGGCGCGCAGGTCACCGAAGAGGCGCTGAAAGCCTGGGGTAAAGAACAGCTTGCCGCTTATAAATACCCGCGCATGGTCGAGATTCGTCAGGCACTGCCAATGAATGCGACCGGGAAAATCCTCAAGAAAGATCTCCGGGCCGAAGTGCGACAGGCCGCAGAAACCGCTTAATCCGCATCACATCAAGCACCGGGTTATCTGCCCGGTGTTTGCATATCCTCTGTTCGTCATCATCTCCTGTTTTCCCTTGTTACAGCTACACTTATCCAGAATATCCTTAACTTTAAGCCAGTTGTTCATTCATGAACGGCAAACGGAGGCCCTATGTATACAACGCATGGATTATTGTTTGAAGTGGACAGAGATGGCGATAACTTTTTCATGGAACTGAAGGCTATCGGTAAGCTCACTCACCAGGATTATGAACAGATCACACCCCTGATCGACGATGCCCTTGAAGGCGTCGCGAACCCTAAGGTGAATGTCTATTTTGATGGCTCAGAGTTTGAAGGCTGGGAATTGCAGGCAGCGTGGGATGACCTCAAACTTGGCCTCAAACACGGTAAAAAGTTTCACCGGATTGCCATTTATGGCAACCAGCGATGGATGGACATCGTGGCTAAAATGGGGAGCTGGTTTATCTCAGGTGAAGTGAAATGTTTCGATACTCCCTTTGACGCATTAGCCTGGTTAAGGGAAGAGTAAAAGACACTGCTTAGTGTTTGTTGCTGTTTTTGCTGGGATTTCGCTCGTCTGTAAAGCAGGGAGTTGCTATGATGCAGCAGTATTCATGCTCAGGGGAAATCCCCTTTATGGCTGTTTAAACAGGGAGGCAGCTTTGCAGTTTCGAACCTTTTCCTTTTTACCTTTTTCTTCTGTGTTGTTATTGGGGTGTCTGACCAGCGTCGGTGCTATAGCAGCAACGTCGCAACCGACTGCCGCAAAGGCCGTGTCGGATCTGCCATCGGGTGAAGTGGCCAACCAGGAAGCCGAACAAGAAGCCAGCCGTTATTTCTTTGGTTTAAGGGGCGGTGTCAGCCTGATGGGCTTAACGGACACAGCAACGATAGCCAGCGTGACTGAATCTGCTAAGGACGCCGGTGCCAGTGGTTTCTGGGGCTTGGATCTTGGTTATTACACACCCGAAGGGCGCAGCCGCATCTACTACAGTTTTGAAAGGCATACAGAAGAAAGCCAGTTTCCGTCATCAGGGCTGAAATATGACAACATTGCGAACCTGAACTTACTCGGTACAGATTATTTTTTCCTGTATAACAAAGACTTTTCGCCGTATGTCGGCCTGCATTTCGGCTATGCCAGCGTCAGTTCCGATTCCAGTTATCAGGGCGACTATAAAGCCAGTGGCTTTGTGATTGGGATGCAAACCGGTCTGGCATGGCGCGTCTCAGCGGATGCGACAGTCGAAGCCGGTTTCCGACACACAGTGCTGCCAAGCAAGCTGAAAAACTGGCAGGGGCAGGACGATCAGGGCAATACAGTGAATTTTGAATCTCAGCAGCGCGGTGTCAGCTCGTTGTTTCTGGCGGCGAACTACCGTTACTGAGTGTTGTTTGTTCACCGCGGGCAGCGTGCATGATGAAGGCAACGGCTTTGGGTTTACACCTTGGGCTGTGCGCGTATAATGCCCAGCTCCGAAAACGACAATCATTTCTGTAAGGATGTCAGCGTGAAGCTATTTGTCAGAGATCTCACCGTTATTGATGTCTCCTATCTGTGCCCGGTCCGAGGGATGGTGGGAGAAAGCTGGATTCTGGACGTGGTGATGTCTGGCGAGCTGAATGAAATGAGCATGGTGCTGGATTTCAGCCGCGTTAAAAAGCAGATTAAACAACTGGTTGATCAGTATGTCGACCACCGTTTGCTGGTGCCTGCTGCCCATGCGTCGATCAGAATGGCCGCGACTCAGCCGGGCTATGCGACCCTGGATTTACTTCGGGGCGATCAAAGTATCCACCTGCATTGTCCGGATGAGGCCTACTGCCTGGTGGATGCCGACGCCATCACCATCGAAACCGTCACCCAGCATTTGCATCAAGTGCTGTCAGGTAAGCTGCCGGACAATGTGCAGGGCCTGGAACTGGTATTACGTCATGAAAACATTGACGGTGCTTATTACCACTACAGCCACGGCCTGAAAAAGCATGACGGCAACTGCCAGCGTATTGCACACGGTCACCGTTCACCGGTTGAACTGTATGTGGATGGCAAGCGTGATCCGAAGCTGGAAGCCGACTGGGCGAAGCGCTGGACGGATATTTATCTGGGTACTGAAGAAGATCAGGTGAGTGTCTCTGAGCTCAATCTGAGCGAGCACGCAGCCAGTGTGTCTGATGATACCCATTATGGTTTTCGCTATACCGCGCCGCAGGGCCTGTTTGAGCTTGCGATTGCTAAAAGCGAGACGGAAATGATCAACACAGATACCACGATTGAGCTGCTGGCGCATTATATCGCCGCCGCCGTGAAACCTGCCATTGGTGAACAGCAGACGCTGGACGTCGTTGCCTATGAAGGTGTGGGTAAAGGCGCGATGGCGAGTCTGTAAGCGCACCGGAAAACCGGACATTCTTTTCAACAAGCAGTTCTTAAACATCAGTGTGCCTGCTCGACTGTATATGGTTAGGTGAGTATGTCGCGCTTGAGTCTGGTGGCTCATTTGGCATTGTCTGATGCGCGCCAGGTACTCTTTGTTGGTGCAAAGAGTACCCAGAAAGCCCCTTTTTTTCCTTTGGTGTGGTCCGGGTCGGTTGTAGGCGCTCCCGGCGCCGACAACCTGAAAATTCGTCCTGAATTTTCCCCTGGGTTTGTTGATCAC
>NZ_JASJOJ010000202.1:0-251 GCF_038519165.1 Photobacterium sp. SP02 | reverse complement strand
TGGGGTGAAGTCGTAACAAGGTAGCCCTAGGGGAACCTGGGGCTGGATCACCTCCTTACCTAAAGACTGTGTCGTTGATGCAGTGTCCACACAGATTGCTTGGTCGAAATGTAGAGAGCCACTCATGCTGCCCAACAGCATGGGTACAAATTAGCGAACATGTTTCGCTGACAGAATTAGAAGTCCCATTCGTCTAGAGGCCTAGGACACCGCCCTTTCACGGCGGTAACAGGGGTTCGACTCCCCTATGG
>NZ_JASJOJ010000201.1:0-252 GCF_038519165.1 Photobacterium sp. SP02 | reverse complement strand
AATGAAAATCTCTTTAACACAATTTGACATGTTTATAAGTATAACATTAGTTCCCAAAGCGTTTGTTTTGGAAGATTTTTCACTTAACGATGTAAATCTGCATTTTTCTGACGCTACCCCTATACAAATAAAAAAAGAGTAGCATCTACTACTCTCTTTTTTTATTTTGTATTTAGTTTTATCAATCAAAGAGCAATTACAAACCCTTAAAAGCCCTTTTAATTCATTTAAACTCAAAGTGCGTGTAAAAAT
>NZ_JASJOJ010000200.1:0-254 GCF_038519165.1 Photobacterium sp. SP02 | reverse complement strand
ATGGCATCATCAAAAGTGGTAAAACGAGAAACAGAGGTTGTAACGGTACAAAGTTTCCTCGCTGCGGCGCACAAAGAAAACAATAAAGTCAGTGCATATGATTTAGGAGTAGGAATCGCTTCGGTAGGTATTGGTACTATGGCAATGCTGTTTTCCAAACATATAGCATCAAAAATGGGAAAAGTTTTGGAAATTGCTAGCTATGGTCTTACGATAACTGGATTTGTTACAATGTTTTTAAAAGACCCGAACAG
>NZ_JASJOJ010000199.1:0-254 GCF_038519165.1 Photobacterium sp. SP02 | reverse complement strand
GCTTCTCTTTATCCGCTTCTAGCTTAAACTTGTGAATTTCAAGATATTTTTTATCTGAAGGCTCACCGCGCAGCAAGCCAAATTTTTCGTTATGCTTCCCGATCGCTTCCTGCAGCTGCTTCATTTCAACTTTGTTGAAAATCTGCTTTGCTGACAGCTTCTTTTCTTTCGTGATCGGCACGAGACCCACGTGCATATGAGGTGTCGTTTCATCCTTATGTACTGACGCATACATCACGTTCTCTTTTCCGTAA
>NZ_JASJOJ010000198.1:0-254 GCF_038519165.1 Photobacterium sp. SP02 | reverse complement strand
CAATCCAGCATCGAAGTGACCGCTGCCTATACTTATGATCCTCTGGGACGCCGGATCAGCAAAACCGTTAATGGTGAACAAACGCAGTTCTACTGGCTGGGGAACACTTTACTCCGTGAATCTGGTCCTCAGGGTCAGAAAGATTATACCTACGGCGCCACAGGCTACGCCCCCCTTACTGTCGATGCAGACGGTCAGATTTCAGATGTGCTGAGTGATCACCTGTCCGCCCCGGTCGGGCTGATTCAGGCACA
>NZ_JASJOJ010000020.1:0-77261 GCF_038519165.1 Photobacterium sp. SP02 | reverse complement strand
CCCCGCCCGGGCCTGCGCGGGGGCGGGCTTTTTTGTCTGAAATCAGTGTAGAAAACGCAAGACAGAGAAACACCGCATGGCACATGGCATTCATATTTTCAACGTCTGCCTGAGCAGATTGATAAGGAATCTGTTAGCCTCGCTGATTGAGGTAAAGCAGATAGAACAAACAAAACAGAGCAAGCAGACAGAGTCAAATAAGGAGCACAGAGTATGAAACCCCGAATCAGTGTGCTGACACTCGGTGTGGATGATCTGGAACAAGCGGTCAGTTTTTACCGGGATGGTCTGGGCTTACACACAGACGGGATCATCGGCCAGGAATTTGAGCACGGAGCAGTGGCCTTTTTCGATTTGCAGTCGGGGCTCAGGCTGGCGCTCTGGCCGCGCAGCAGTATCGCGCAGGATACCGGCTTGCCTCAGTCAGAGTCTTCACCCACAGGGTTTACGCTGGGGCACAATGTCGGCTCGAAAGCAGAGGTCGACAGTGTGATGAAACAAGCCGAATCTGCCGGTGCCACTGTGATCAAAACCGCGCAGGAGACTTTCTGGGGCGGCTACGCCGGCTATTTTCAGGATCCGGACCAGCATGTGTGGGAAGTGGTGTGGAATCCGCATTTTCTGCCAGATGAACAAGTCTAACGATAACCAAGGATATACCCGTGAAACACATCGATAATGATGAGCAGTACTACAATCAAACCTTCGATAAGTTGTCGCTGTCTTTTGCTGAGTTTACCGGCGTTGAATTTGAAGACTGCGAATTCAACGACTGTAACTTTACCGAAGCCGTCTTCAAAAACTGCAAGTTCATCAATTGCCAGTTTCATCAATGTAACCTGAGTTTGCTGAAGATCCCGCACACGCGCTTTTTCGACGTTAGTTTTCTGGCATGCAAACTGGTGGGTATCGACTGGACGCAGGCCAACTGGCCGTCGTTTAATATCGACCATGAATTGCGGTTCCGGCAATGCATTCTCAATGACGCTTCCTTTTTCGGCCTGACATTGAATGAGCTCAAACTGGACGATTGCAAACTGCACGATGTCGATTTCAGGGAAGGCGACTTTAAAGACTCAGTCATGACCTTCTGCGATTTCACCCACAGCCTGTTTATGCGTTCCGATCTGCGCCGGGTCGATTTCACTGAATCCAGCCATTACAACATTCACGTACTCGACAATCAGGTTGAAGGTGCCAAATTCTCCCGTTTTGAAGCGTTACATCTGCTGGAAAGCCTGGGCGTTGAGCTGGTGGATTAGCCCGGTGTAACGGAAAGTTTCAAAGCAGCGAGTCAATCAAACGAGTCAATAGAATGCGACCAGTAATTCAAATTTCTATGTAATAGCGCTTATTGCAATCTGGTTTATCGAGCTGCATATGAGAATGGATGCATTATGACGCTTTGATGACAATGGCGTTTTTTCTTCGCTTTTATCATAGCCGCCACAAACCGGGACGAAATTTTGTCCGGCCAACACTGGTCTGCCAGTCCCGGCTGTTTGTCTGAGGTTAGGTTTTTGATCAAAGTTTGGAGAGAAGATGAAAAAGCACTTTGTTTTAACCCTGTCATGTCTGATTGCAGCACTTCAGGCCGGTTCGGTACTCGCGGCTGACAATCAACACTGGAGTTACAGCGGGCATAATGGCCCTGAGCACTGGTCGACGCTGGATCCTGAATTTAAGGTCTGCGCCACTGGTAAAAATCAGTCCCCGATCAATCTAACCGCGGCCGTTGCAGGCGTATTAGCGCCGCTTGAAATCAGTTACCGGCCTGCTGGTGCCAGTGTAATCAATGATGGTCACACAGTGCTGGTCAATTATCAGCCCGGCAGCTATATCACGCTTGATGGTGAGCGCTTTGAGCTGAAACAGTTTCACTTTCATACCCCCAGTGAAAATCTGATCCACGGTGAGTCTTTTCCGCTGGAAGGGCATTTTGTCCATGCTGATAAAAACGGCAGCCTGGCGGTGATTGCGGTGATGTTTAAAGAAGGCAAAGCCAATCACGCACTGGCTTCGATCTGGCCGCACATTCCGGCACAGGTTGGGGAAACGGCGGCGCTGAAACAGCCTGTCGATGCCAGTCAGATGCTTCCCGCACAGCAGGATTATTATCGCTTCAGCGGCTCGCTGACCACGCCGCCCTGCTCGGAAGGGGTGCGCTGGCTGGTGATGAAAGCGCCCCAGACATTATCGGCCAGTCAGATATCAGATTTCATGAAAACCATAGGGCACAGCAATAACCGTCCGGTGCAGCCGCTGAATGGCCGCGTGGTGGTGGCTTCCTGATCTTCTGTCACCTGAAGCGCTGTGTTGGAGGATATTGGCCTGGAAATAGTCCTGAAACAGTGCTTAGTCATTGACCCATTGATTATGCTGTTCCTGGTTCTGGTAAAGCCAGAACTGGTGATACAGCTCTTGCTGGCTATTGATTTGTAGTTTTTTGTAGATACTTTTACGGTGGTTCTTCACCGTGCCTAACTTAATGTTCAGCTTACCTGCAATCTGCTTGCTGGCTAAGCCCTGAAGGATAAGCTGAACCACCTGTCTTTCACGCTCTGTCAGGATGTCTGCTGCAAATTGGTTGGAAACGTAAAGCGGTTCACCTTCCGACATATTGTCGTGTAGGCTGCTGCTCAGCCAGTACTGTTCAAACAAGGCTTGCAGTACAGGGAACAGATAGACGATCAGCTCGAATGCCTCATCGCGTTTACAGCGCTTTCTGTGGTTATAAAACCCAAAGGAGACAGCAATACACTGTTGTTCTGAAAGGGAAAAGTAAGCCATGACTTCATCATACAGACCCAACCTGGAGTAATATTCGTTATAAAATGGGCTGTGATAAAAGTCGGCGGTAATGACATCTTCCAGTGTTTTCAGATTGGGCTCGCGATTGGACTGCCAAAACTGAAAGAATGGATCATCCTGATAGTGTTTATCTAAGGCAAAAATAGCCTTGATCTCCTGCTCATAGGACAGGTTATGGACCAGAGTTACCGGGCGTTGATCTTGCTGGTAGAAAAAAACCGCTAAGTTGATGCCTGGAAAGTAGTTATCCAGTAAGCGCCCAAAAGCCGGCAAAAAGTCAGGGGTTCTGATTTTTGCCGCTAATTCAGCCAGGGGTTGCAAACTTGCAGGATACACAGGCATCAAAATCACTTATAGGTTTAACAGATAGCGTTCAACAATGGGGCTATCTCGGATAGTAACGCTTGTTGATGGGGCTGCAAAGACTGTTGTCCCCAGTTCGCAATGTCTGAACCCAGCGGATCCGGCACGTGCAGGGGTGAATTGCTTAACGCTTCCACAACAGCATGCCCGCAGAATGGCACATAACCTTCTGAATATCCGCCTTCGTGAATCATTGCCATCTTTCCGCCACAGTGATTATCGGCGAGTACCATCAGGCGCTTTGTCATCCAGCCGTATGTCTCGGCATTTAGCATCATACAGCCTAACGGATCCATGGCACTGGCATCAAAACCGCAGGCAACCACAATGAGTTCAGGTTGAAAGCGATCAATTGCGGGCTCAACGATCTGCATCATGGTGGCCTGGTAAGCACCAATGCCAGAGCCGGCAGGTAAAGGAACATTCAGGTTATAACCAAAGCCGCGTCCTTCTCCGCGCTCATGGATGGATCCTGAATTTATCGGGTAGTTATTGTCATGATGGATGGAAATTGTCAGTACGTCTTCATCCTGATAAAAGGCTTCCTGTGTGCCATTGCCGTGGTGGACATCCCAGTCGACAACCACCACGCGTTTCACCAGCCCTTTTGCCTGCGCGGCTTTAATGGCGATGGGGATGTTGCCTAACAGGCAGAAGCCATTGCCCTGGTGACTTTCGGCATGATGACCCGGTGGGCGGGTCAGGCAATAGGCATTGTTTACCTCTCCTTCCAGCACACTTTCAACCGTTGCAATAGCCAAGCCTGCCGATAGCTTGGCAATATGAAAGGCATCCTGGCGAAACGGTGCGCAGGCCCCTGCATCACCAAATTGTTTATCGCTAATCATCGCCAGCCGCTGAATGTACTCATGCGTGTGAAATCGCTGTAAATCTTCATGGGTAGCCAGATCTCCCGTTATGGGTATCAGTGTTGCATATAAGCCACTGACATCCAGTAAGTTCTTGAAACGTCGCTTGGTTTCTGGATTTTCTGCCGCTGTACCCGGCTGGATGAATCCCCCCGGTGCATCAAAGACACTGCACGGGCCGGTATCGTGCCACATACACTGCTCATGAAAGGCAAAACCTGTCTTGTTCATAGTGCTAATCCTTATGCAAGTACAATGAAGATAATAGAACTGATGCCTGCGGCTATCAGGGTATAGGGAAGCTGAGTGATGGCATGTTGTACCGGAGAAATGCCACAACCTTTGGCGGCGATCACGGTCGAGTCACCAAAGAAGCAGGCGTGACTGCCAAAGGCACCGGCTGAAATCAGAGCGCCCAGTGTCAATGGCATGTTGGCATCCAGAGCCTGCGCCAGAGGCACCAGGATAGGGAATGACACCGCATAAATTCCCCAGAATGAACCGGTAGAAAAGGTGAGTACAGATAAGACGATAAAGGCGATAACGGGCAGCCAGTCTGCTGTCACATAAGGCGTAACCGTGTCGATAAGAAAGTGGGTCAGTCCTAATTTATCATTGACGATTTGCAGAATAAAAGCCGTGAAAACAATACCGATGGGGACCAGCATGGTTTGCAGACCATGCATCATTTCATCAAACAGCCGGCTGAAAGTCGCGATTCCCTGCAGCGTATAAAGTGCAAAGCAGGTCGCGAGGGCGCAGCCTACACCAATCAGGGCATCAATGTTGAAGTACCAGGTTGCGCCAATCAGGATCAGAATAGGTAAAATAAAGTTGATCACTCTGGGTGTCTGGTTGAGTTCTGCAGGGAATGTTTCTGTTGGAATCTCTGGGTGGGCTTCTGCTTTTTTCATGGCGCCCAGAGGAGGAATGATTCCCAGCGCAACGAAGGGGATGATCAGCACGGCAATCCAGGGGTAAACCACATAAGGGATGAGGGTGAAGTAGTAAGCAATACCGCTTCCGGCTTCAGCCACACCGTTAGTTTCGATTAGTCCGGCAATAAAAATGACCCAGGTTGAAAAGGGCACTAGCAGGCAAACCGGGGCAGAAGTGGAATCCACCACATAGGCCAGCATTTCTCGCGAGATTTTCAGCTTGTCCGTGACTTTTTTCATTGCAGCGCTGACCGTCAGCGCGTTCAGGTAATCGTCGATAAAAATCAGTAACCCCAGCAGCCGGCTCGCGAGCAGCGCCTGCCGGCGTGTCCGAATATAAAGCTGCAGTTTTTCACTGAAAGCCAGTGTTCCGCCTGATAAATGCAGTAAGGCAATCAATCCGCCAAACAGACCAGTCAGGAGCAGTATCCAGCCCATCACCGGGCCTTGCATCACTTCTAAGGCTGCGCCGGTAAAATCTTGTAATGCAGACGTGGGGGAAATAATCAGAAAGCCAATAAGAGAGCCGGCAATCAGCGGCTCAAGCGTGCGTCTGGTGGCCAGCGCTAACACTATGACAGTTACACTGGGCAGTAATGAGGCAGCACCAAAGTTGCCTTGGGCGGCAAAAAAGATATGACTTATCACAGCGACGATAACGAGGCCGCTGATCGCTAAAAGCCAGGACACTGGCAAGGTTCTCAAGCGTTCTTTCGTAATGGCGTATTCCATAACCGATATCCTTCCTGGAGGTTGTTATGGAATTGTTATGTAAATGACAGGGGCTGCACATGTCCCTAAGGGGACAGTGTTATTGTGAAGTCGCACAGTATCTGAGCGAAATACCAGACGCGCAAAAGAGGCGGGGAAGGTTCAATGGACAACGACATAGCGACATGACTGCCAGCTATGTCATTGATATTCAGTTAAACAACGAGACTTTAACGGGAAAGTTATTTAATGACCGCTTTGATCGCCGCTTCGGCGTAGGCAACATCCAGGTGACCACCAGGCGCGCCACCGACGCCAATGGCCGCGACGACCTGATTATCCACACTGACGGGCAGACCGCCGGCCAGAAACAGTAAATTGTCATCCATGTCTTTCAGCGGCGCCATCAGCGGCTTATCGTTCACCAGCGTCATCAGGTTCGCCGTCGGTTGCTTCATGCTGACCGCAGTGAAGGCTTTCTTGCGCGAGCTGTCCAGGGTGTGCGGTCCGGCATTATTCTGACGCAGTTGGGCCAGTACCCGGCCGGAGCGATCAACCACAGTGGCAGTGACGGCATAGTTATCTTTGGCGCACTGCGCAACAGCGGCTTGTGCCAGATCAAAAGCGGTGCCGGAGGCAAGCTGGGTCTCGGCAACTGTGGTTGCTGCCGATGCAGACGCGACGAAGACAGAGAAGGCCAGGCAAAGCTGAGGTGCGAGAGTTTTCATGTCATATCCTTTGATGGGATGGGAGAATGACGCTACTTTACTGGGTCTCAATTGCCGCAGACTTGCCCGAAGATTACCAAACTGTAATCATCAGGCCATGGACCGTCATGGTATTATCTGTGGTTTGGCTAACACGGGCGCGCTCAGGAATAAGCATGCATATCTTGGTGATAGAAGACGATCCCTCTATTCGTGAGTTTGTACGGCAGGGGCTGGAAGAGCTGGATTTTCAGGTCACAGTGTGTGCCGAGGGCAAACTGGGGTATCAGCTTGCCAGCCAGGAAAGTTATGATCTGATCATTCTAGATTTAATGTTGCCCGTGATGGATGGCATGGCGATTTTGCGGCAATTACGGGGCGAAGGGCATCTAACTCCGGTGCTTATTCTCAGTGCCCGTCATTCGGTCGATGAACGGGTGCTGGGGTTACAGTCCGGTGCCGATGATTATCTGGTCAAGCCATTCGCGTTTGCCGAACTGGCGGCCCGTTGTCAGACGTTGCTCAGGCGTCAGTGCGCGGCTTCAGGTACAGATGTCCTCAGTTATCAGGGGCTGACGCTGGACTTATTATCGCGGGAAGCCCGGCGGGACGGCGTGCTGATTGCATTGAAACCCAGAGAGTTTTCTTTGCTGAAATTGCTGATGACTCAGCCGGGGCGGGTGCTATCAAAAACCGTGATTCTGGAGCAGGTGTGGGGCTTTCAGTTTGACCCGCAGACCAATGTGGTGGATGTGCTGGTCTGCCGCCTGCGCGGAAAAATCGACAAAGGTTATGCGACGCCGCTGCTGCACACAATTCGCGGAGTGGGTTATGTGCTCAGACATCAGGGCTGAACAGGCCACACGTGGTGCTCAGCGTGCCTTGTTCAGCCGTTTTTTGCTGACGTTGTTTTGCTGTTTTCTGCTGATAGTGACTGTCATGGCGCTGGTGCTGACTTACCAGCTCGATTATCAGGAAAGAAAGCTGCTTGAATCGTACGGTCAGGAATACCAGCGCATCCTCACTTTTGAGTCGGACGCAAAGTTCGAGCACGTGGTGGTCAGCAATCCCAACCGGCTGATTGAAAACGCCGTCAGTGTGTCAAAAGAGACGATTACGGGTGAGCTTGAATGGGTCAGCGGTGCAGAGCCAGCCACTTTGTCAGATGCTCCGTCTGCCTACCTGTTAGCGGATCGTTTGTGGTATCACCTATTCAGTGATGCGCCCTATCTTGCCCTTGAACTCAGTGGGAAACTGGCCCGCTACTGGCTGGTGATGGACGGTGGCCCAAGGCGCAGTCAGTTACTCAGGCAGGGCAGTTGGCTGATTGTGGCGCTGGCTGTCATGGTCGCTGTGATGTCACTGGTGGTCTGGCAGCTACTGAGCCGCACACTCTTGCCTTTGCACAACCTGGCTAAAAGTGTGGATCAGATCAGCAGCGGCTCTTTGGATGCCATGCTGGATACTGATCTGCCGCCTCCTGAAGCCAGAGGGCAGTTTGGACAACTCAGCCGGAGTGTGCAGCAGGTGCTGAACCGCCTGAAGGACGCTGTCCGGGGAATGGATAATACCGTGGATGCGATTGCCCATGATGTCAGAACACCGCTGTCCCGTATCATACTGACCACAGAAGCTGCGCTCAGCGAACACAATGGCAAACAGGAGAGTGAGCAGTCACAACATAAACTGGCCGCCGCGTTATCAGACTGTGCGGAATCAGCACAGAAAGCCAGCCAGATGCTCACCACCCTGATGCGTATTCATGATGAGCAGGTCGGCCGTCATCCTTGTCAGCTGGCGTCGGTCGATCTGGCCTCGTTACTGGCTGAAGTCGCCGCCTGGTATGAGGAAGTGGCCGAAGATGCCGGTTTGACGCTGAATGCGTCGGCTCTTCAGCCAGTGCTACTGCAATCCGATCCCAAACGCCTGACACAAATCGCGGTTAACTTGCTGGATAACAGTCTGAAATACAGCCAGCCCGGCGGTGAAATCACTCTGCTGTGCGGTGAAGAGGATGATGCGGTGTGGTTCAGTGTCCGGGATCAGGGGATCGGGATTGCACCAGCGCATCAGAGTCTGATTTTCCAGCGTCTGTACCGGGTGGAAGCGAGCCGTCATCAGCCCGGCTACGGTCTGGGTTTGCCGTTCGTGACGGCTATGGTTAAGACACTGCAGGGACATATCACACTGGACTCAGCGCCGGGTAAAGGCAGCCGGTTTACCGTCCGGCTGCCCAAAGCGCAGGCAGCTGGAGCTATCAGTCCCACTCAGGCGCAAAATCCGGATTAGCCACACGATGGCCGCGATCCAGAGCAGCAATATCGGCAAGATCGGTGGCGTCCAGCTCAAGTGAGTCTGCCTTCGCAATAATTTTCATCAGAGACACAGTTTTTCTGCAATAAAATCGAGAAATGCCCTGATACGGGGCGACAGTGCGGAGTTTTTATAATAGACCGCCTGCACCGGCTCGCGGTTGTTCGGGCTGGCGATCGTGTCGTCCATTACCGCAATCAAGCGGCCTGCTGCCAGATCCCTGCACACCATGAAATTCGACAACAGCGCCAATCCGTTGCCTTTAAGGCACAGCTGGCGCACCGTTTCGCCGCTGCTGGCCTGCAGCGACATCAGCGGTGTAGACAGCCCTGAAATTAACGGCCACTTATTCAGATTGGGCTGCCCGGCAAACCCTATGCATTGGTGGTGAACCAGATCGGCGGCGGTTTGCGGTGTACCGAATGTTGCCAGATAGGCAGGGCTGGCTACTATCCGCAGCGCACTGCGGCCCAGGAACTTGGCATGCAGGTTGGAATCTTTCAGCTCGCCAATCCGGATCGCCAGATCGGTGCGCTTTTCGATTAAATCAATAATGCTTTCGCTGGAGATCAGCTCGATATCAATGTCGGGATACTGAGCGCGGAACTCGGCAATATGGGGGACGAGCTGATGCAGGATAAACGGGCTGGCTGAATCGACCCTCAGACGGCCAGCCGGCTGGCCTTTGAGTCCTCGCAGTTTTTCTTCGGCATCTGAAATCTGACTGAGCCCATTGCGGATATGCTCCGCAAAAAAGCGTCCTTCTTCGGTCAGTTCCACCCGCCGGGTGGTGCGGGTCAGCAGGCTGACACCCAGCTCGGCTTCCAGCCGGGCAATGGCTCTGGAGACTTTGGCCACCTGCAGATCCAGCTGGCTGGCGGCGGCAGAAAACCCGCCGCTGTCCACCACGGCAAGGAAAATCTCCAACTCTTCTGTGCGTGATATTATTGTCATTATCGATAAAGTCATTTGTGGTTTGCGGTATTTTTAACAAAAATAAGCCCGGGCATACTCGCCGTCAACCTTTTGAGACGGAGATAAGTTTATGCCTTTAGCCTTATGGGCGCTCACTCTGAGCGCCTTTGCCATAGGAACCACAGAGTTCGTGATCGTTGGGCTGGTTCCCACCATAGCGCAGGATTTAAGTGTCAGCCTGCCCTCAGCGGGGTTGCTGGTGAGTCTGTATGCCCTGGGAGTAGCCATTGGGGCGCCGGTACTGACGGCCCTGACCGGACGCTGGCCACGTAAGATCGTGCTTTTATCACTGATGACGTTATTCATTGCGGGAAACCTGATGGCCTGGCTGGCCCCTGGCTATGAATCGCTGATTACTGCGCGGATACTGGCCGGGCTGGCACACGGCGTGTTCTTCTCCATCGGGTCAACCATTGCGACCAGTCTGGTCAGCAAGGAAAAAGAAGCCAGTGCCATCGCGACCATGTTTACCGGGCTGACCGTGGCGCTGGTGACGGGCGTGCCTCTGGGAACCTGGATAGGTCAGCTGTTTGGCTGGCGGGCAACCTTCCTGATTGTGGCGCTACTGGGTCTGGTTGCATTGATTGGCAGTGCCCTGCTGGTGCCGGCTAACCTGAAACAGTCGCCACCGGCCAGACTGAAACAGCAACTGGCGGTGTTAGTGAACCCGCGCCTGTTACTGGTTTATGCCATGACAGCCGTCGGTTACGGCGGCACCTTTGTGGCGTTTACCTATCTGGCTCCCATTCTTCAGCAGGTGACCGGCCTGGCGGAAGGGGCTATCAGTGTTATCTTGCTGATTTACGGCGTGTCGGTGGCGGCAGGCAATATCTGGGGTGGGAAACTGGCCGACAACAAAGGGCCGGTGACTGCTTTGCTGTGGATATTTGCCGCACTGGCTGTGGTGTTACTGGTATTCACTTTTACCGCGCACAGCCCTGTGCTCGCCGTTCTGACCGTATTGGTATGGGGGGCATTTGCCTTTGGCAATGTGCCGGGCCTGCAGGTGTATGTGGTTCAGCTCGCCAAGCGTTATACCCCTCAGGCTGTGGATGTGGCCTCAGGGCTGAATATTGCTGCGTTTAATGTCGGTATTGCGCTGGGTTCGCTGATAGGCGGTGTGGTGGTTGAGCAGATGGCGCTGACCGATGCCCCTGGATTGGCGCTGTGATAGTGATGCTGGCGTTCGCCTTAACCTGGATTTCCGGCAGGCTGGATAATAACAGAGTGGCTGTTGCACCATCGTCTGTCTGACAGCCAGATCAGAAAAGGCCCGAGATGGGCCTTTTCGCGTTTAGTGGCTGGCTCTTGAAGGCTCTCTGAAATAGAAATTCCAGTAGAACAGCGCATAGTTAGCGCCGACCCAGCACATCAGCAGGGTAGCGACGCTGATTTCGATCACCCCTGTCAGGTTAAGGTATTTTGACAGCGCATGATCATCCGGCAGCCATTCTGTCAGCCGGTGCATGGCCACGGCGCTGATCACCGAAGGAAAGGTAATCGCGGCCATCGAAGGCTGAAATCTGTATTTGAGGATGTCGATATAACACAGGTAGACGAAGATCGTCATCGTGATGCCAATGCCCGCCAGCGCACCGGTTAGAATAGGGTCGGGGCTGGTCAGATTCGTCAGGTACGCTGTCAGTGACAGGTTAACGGGGGCGGCCATGATGGTCAGAGTGGGGCGAGCAACCCGGGGCAGGCGACCGGCAAAACACAAGCGGTACAGCACCACGGGCAGCATAAAGAAGTAAATTGCCACGCAGGCATTGGTCATAAAGATCGAAAATTCAGCGTGACCGAGCTGTGAGCCTGCCAGCGTACCACTGATAGCGCCAACGGGATAAAGGAACCAGCTCGGGTACAAATGTATCATGCGGAACTTATTAATCTGAAAGCTGAAAAACAACAGCATCATGGTGAGGTGCAATACCAGTGCCGGATACCACAGGATGCGGGCACTGGCAGGGTGAACACCTGCGAGATAATCGGCCAGCACCAGCATAGTCATCGACATAGGTGCCATCAGGCTGCCGTACAGCGGGTGGTGTAAATCTGAAAAGAACAGCTTGGGATTGAGCAGGTATTTCATTACCACAGGAATGAGCAGGCAGGCGCCGATCAGCGCACAGACAGAACGGACATGGATACCGAATTGAGGATAAAACAGTGACCAGGCAAGCCCGGTGCCCGTAATGGCTAATGCCAGTGCTGCCTGGGCGGTGGGGACCTGAATAAATGCTTTGCCGAGTGCCACAATGTCTCCTCTTTTTCTGTCCTGCTGGCGGGTGTTGACCCTGAAGTTAGGCGGAGGATTCTACACTATATAGTGAAAAAATGATTCTGATTGCTGACTGTTACTGAGTGGTTTACCAGTGGTTTGGCCTGCCTGCCAATGGCTGCCGCTGGCCGGGAAAAATTCTCTAAACAAACGCTGCAAAAGTTGCGAAATACAGGATTTGATCCCATAGTATTAGTGAAGCGTGTGAAGTGAGAGAGTTTCATGCTCTAGCTTCTGGAGGATTAAGCTGTTCTTCGATACTCTCATGTTCCTGCTTCTTGGTTGTTTCCGGCTTCAGAGGACGCAACCGCTAAAGTACCAAAGTACCAAAGTACCAAAGCACCAAGGCACTAAGACGGTGAAAACTTAGTGTTACAATTTGGAATGAGACACCACAATATAATTAATACTTCTTCGCCAAATAACCACAATGCTCGATTGAAATGAATGACGATTATCGAGTACGGCATACTCAACGTAATGAGTGGCGAAGCCCGCGTTAAGAAAGGCCCTCAGTGTGCTGAGTAGGTAGACTGAAGGTAGTAAACGAGTACACAAGCCGCACGCAATGTGCGGCTTTTCTTTTGCGCGTTATGACTGGAAATGGCCATCAAAGCTCTGCTTTCACTTGTCTTCAAGCAAGATCACCCTGAGTCGGCGCAGGCCATGCGCACTATAGGCGAGAAATTACAGTTCTTGAAATGTCACGATGCTGGTGGCAGCAGGTGCGGGTGAACAGAGATAAAATGACAAAGTGTCGTGCCAAAGCCACAGAAAGGGTCATCTCCATTCGCACCCGCCAATGGAGATGACGGAGTGAAGTCTCAGATCTTCGGGGATTCAGGCAGTGAGATCTTTGATCTTGTCGGTTGGCCCATTCTTCTGTACCGACTTAATACCGTTGTCAGCACCGGACTTGGATTTGTACATCTCACTGCTGCCAATAACCTGGTGGTTCTTGGCCTTGAGATTGAAGTGAAATTGACCGTTTGCGGCTTCTTTTAGTTCGTACTGCTCAGCATGGGGAGAATTCGTCTGAACTGACTTGATCCCATTATTGGCCGCCGCCTTGGTGGTATACATTTCACTTTTGAGGATAACCTCGCCATTCGCCGCCTTCAGCACAAAATAAATCTGATCATTTTTTGCTTTTTTCAGCTCATAACTGCCCATGTCCAACCCCTTGTTGTGTCGTGAATTTAGATAAAGATTAGTCCTGTTTTCACAAAAAAGAGTGATATTTGTCGTAAACAAGGCCATTTCGAATTGTCAGCCGAAAGGGCTTGTGCGTGGCACTGCTTCTGGATCGGTGAAGCCGATACTCTTCAGTACATTCTCCGGCAAAAAAAGATTCATAATTTTGACGTAAAAGGCATTTGCATTTTTTAAACGACTGTTTTGGAAAGAAGAAAAAAGTTTATCCACAAAAACAGTGGGTAACTTTGGGGATGACGGGCGCCGTTGTTGGCGATAATTTCATCGGTTGAGTCAGGGGTATTGAGGTAAAGCGCAATATTGGCCTTTCAGATTAACTAAGTGTATCGATTAGCGGGTTTTTATACTTGTCCTACACTTGTAATCAGTCGTTTTTCAACAAGATGAGGATAGTCGCATGAAAATAACGGCAGTGCTGGGAACCGCAGCGATACTGGCAGGTGCACTGATGGCACCGGTTGTGGTTGCCGATGAAGGCAAAGCAGTGCGTTATAAAGTAGATGGCGCTGAGTACGAGGGTTACTACATTTCGCCGACCAAAGATGCGCCGCTGGTACTGATGATCCACGATTGGGACGGCCTGACCGATTATGAAGTCAAGCGGGCGCAGATGCTGGCAGATAAAGGGTATGCGGTGTTCGCGGCTGACTTGTTTGGTGCCGGTGTTCGCCCGGAGAAAGTGGATGACCGAAGAAAGCTGACCGGCGAGTTATATCAGAACCGCGATAAGATGCGCAGTCTGATGCAAGGGGCGATTGCACAAGCCAGGCAGATTGGCGGCAATACCGCCAATGCGGTGGCAATGGGATATTGTTTCGGTGGCGCCGCAGTGTTAGAGCTGGCCCGCTCCGGGGCAGACATGAAAGGCTTTGTCAGTTTCCACGGTGGTCTCGATACACCGGAAGGCCAGGATTACAGCCAGACGAAAGGCAATGTACTGGTATTCCATGGTGCGGCCGACACAGCCGTGACTATGGAAGATTTTGTCAGTTTGAATAAATCCCTCGAAGGCGCAGGCATTGACAATGAGATGATAGTGTACAGCGGAGCACCTCATGCTTTCACTGTTTTCGGATCGGATCGTTACCGTGAAGACGCCGATAAAAAATCCTGGCAACGATTTCTGGAATACCTGAGTGAACAGCGGTAACTTATTGCTCTTAAATTAAATTTCTCTGAAAATACAGTGTTCTGAAAATTAATTTCTTTGAAATAATAGTAATGGGACAGAATTTTCTGTCCCACAGATTGAGGGCTTTCTATGTTATGTGTAACAACACCGGATGTGGCACATCGTCCCATTAAAGAAGTGCTGGGGACTGTCAGTGGCAGCGTGGTGCAATCCAAGCATGTCGGCCGCGATATCATGGCGGGATTTAAATCCATTTTTGGTGGGGAAATTCGAGGTTACACTCAAATGCTGGTGGAGGCCCGTGAAGAGGCCTTGCACAGAGCCATCGCCGAAGCTGAACATATGGGAGCGGATGCCATTGTGAATATGCGCTTTACAACCAGCACTATTATGCAGGGGGCGTCTGAGATTCTGGTGTACGGCACAGCGGTCAGGCTGAGCTGATCCCGTTCTACCTTCCTATTGAGTTCCGATTCTGGCTAGTTTTGCCCGGCCAGAGGCGTACACTTAGCGCATGGATGAAGAGAGATGTGATTTACGAAATTGCGTCTGCGTAATACAGGCTGAGTGTATGAGTTTATCGCCAACCCAATGTCAGCAGGCCAGACTGGCCAAAGATCCCCGCTATGACGGGCTGTTTTTTACTGCGGTGAAAACCACCGGCATATACTGCCGTTCGGTCTGTCCGGCGCCTGCACCGAAAGAAGTGAATGTGGAATATTTCCGCACCGCGATTGAAGCGGCTCAGGCTGGCTACCGTCCTTGCTTGCGCTGCCGTCCGGACAGTGCTCCTGGTTCCCCGGCATGGCTGGGAACCGGGGCCACAGTGCAGCGTGCTTTGTCACTGCTGGATGAGGGGGCTTTAATGTCTCAGTCCACCGAGCATCTTGCGGTTCGCCTGGGCGTGACCGACCGCTATCTGCGTCAGTTGGTGACTCAGGCCACAGGGCTCTCACCCAAAGCTTACAGCTTGTATCAGCAATGCCTGATGGCAAAAAAACTCCTGCATGAAACCCGATTGCCCGTCACAGAAGTGGCGTTTGCCAGCGGCTTTCACAGCGTGCGCCGGTTCAACGACTGTTTTCAAAAGCAGTTTTCGCTTTCACCTTCCCAATTGCGCAAGCAGGGTAAAGCCGAGCAAGGGGCGGGGCAGGGCATTCGTCTGCAACTGGCCTACCGGCCGCCTTATGACTGGCGACAAGTGCAGGGCTTTTATGCCGCCCGCCTCATTCCCGGGCTGGAATGGCAAACAGAAAACAGCTACGGCCGCACTTTTTATTCGCGCACAGGTGATGCGACGGGACATTATCAGGGACATTTTACTGCGACCCACTGCCCTGAAAAGTGCTGTTTCGATGTGGATCTTCAGATTGATAACCTCAGTGGCCTGATCCCTGTGATCCGAAACATCCGTCGCTGCTTAGACCTGGATGCGGACAGTGAGCGTATCGCAAGCGCGATTTGTCAGGCGACCCCTTCTATGACAGCTTCAGAGCCGGATGTCGGCATACGCCTGCCCGGTATCTGGAGCCCGTTTGAAGCCGGTATGCGTGCGGTACTGGGGCAACAGGTGTCGGTGAAAGCGGCGCGAAACCTGGTGGAAAAACTGGTCACGCTGAATCCGGACAGCGGCGAGGATCTCAAGTATTTCCCCACGCCAGCTCAGGTGCTTGAGATGGATTTACAACAACTTGGTATGCCACAGAAACGCAGGGAAACCCTGAAAAATCTGGCCGGTTTTGCCCAGACACACCCGCTTGGTATGGATGCGCCTGAGAAAGAACTGCTGGCGTTGTCCGGGATTGGCCCCTGGACGGTCCATTATATGCGCATGCGGGGTCACAGCGACCCGGATATCTTTCTTTCCGGTGATTTAGGTGTGAAGAAAGCGCTGGCGGCGCTGGAAAAACCGGTTAATGAAACGGCCGCCGCACCTTGGCGCAGTTACCTCACTTTGTATTTATGGAGTTTGTTATGACCTCAACCACGACGCGCGCTGTCCAGCGATTCCGGCAACGGATTGATACGCCGATTGGCTGGCTGGCCGTGGTGGCCGATCATCAGGCTATCACGACCATTGAGTTCGACGCACAGCCCGCCCCTGACGATGTCAGTAACGCCGTCACCGAATTGGGTGTGCAGCAACTGAACGAGTATTTCGCCGGCCAGCGTAAGCATTTTGATTTGCCCCTCTCCATGCCGGGCACCGCTTTTCAGCGTGAGGTCTGGCAGGCACTCACGGATGTGCCCTTTGGTGTCACCTGCTCCTATTCAGATGTCGCGCTGCAAATCGCCCGACCTAAAGCCGTCCGGGCCGTGGGCGCCGCAAATGGCAAGAATCCAATCCCTATCGTGGTGCCTTGCCACCGGATTATCGGCCGCTCCGGCACCCTGACCGGCTATGCCGGCGGGCTGGATAAAAAACGCTGGCTGCTTGAGCATGAAGGATTAAGTATCAAGGCGTAATTTACAATGTAAATGGGGCGGTGCTCGCCCCTTATGTTGTCTTTGCGCGGCTTTTTATTCAATGAACTGCATGCCGGGTTCAAAAAACGAGAAAATTTTCCAACTTCTTGGCAAGTCTGGTCTTGCCAATCCGGTAACATACTGATTTATAAAGCGCTGGTTATTGGCGCGAAAATTGCTGGAATCCATGAATTAAACAGCATTCAATCAAGACGAGCGTCAGTATGGCAGATCCCATTTTTCCTTACCCACCCCGGCATTCCATGTTCTGGGATGACCACCAGTACACCTACGATGAAGCAAAAGCCTTGTATGAACAGGGAACAGTTGCCCGTTTTTGTACCAGAGAGTCGTATTTTCATAGAAGGTTAAAGAGAAATGGAACAGGTTAGCAGGCCATTAACAAAAGCTCAGGTACCAACAGAAACAGAAGTTAAAGAATTATATGAAGAAATAAATTCGGATCCGGAAAAAATTGAATGGGAAGTGATAGCTTTTCAACAGCCTTATCCGAGTCGGCGTAAATATTATGTGGTATTGATGACATTAATTTTAAGTTTGATTATGTTTTTTCTCATTTTAATTGGTGAATCATTTGATGTTATGAAAGCAATCACCGATGGTTTTACTTGGTTCATGCTTGGCGGTGTGATATTTATAAGTTTAACAGTCGGGAAAATTACTTTATTTCCCAGATTTCGTCATCACTACATCTTGAGCCGTTATGGTCTGATTACTGAAGATCATGTCCATTCATCAAAAACAGGCAACGCTATCCTAAGAAAGTTACTGGCTGTTGCCGCAGTTGGTTCACTGGCTGCTGTGTTTATCATTGGTCCGTCTGCATTAGTAGGATTTGCGGGGCTGGGTGTGACCTGGCTGGTATTGAGCGGAACGAATCTAGATAAGTATTTGTTATCACAATGTATTAGTACGTATGACGAGATATTTTTCTTAAGGGAACATGATGATCATGATGAATCAAGAGATTATTTTTTAATATATCACCGTGGATATATCTTCGAAGAGCCTGAAGAGTCCGTTATTGAATTAGAACAATATAAGGTCACATCAACTGATATATATTGTTTGCAAGGTGACAAACAAAGAATTATGAATAAATTTAATGATTTTTTCCCTTATGGGAAAATTCCAAGTGATAAAAAGGACTTGTTTAAAGGTGCTGCCAGATATTTACCACCTCAGGAAATCATGGATCTAGAAACACAGACCTCACCGTATCGTGATGATGTTGAGCGTTGTAATTAATGGTTTTATGAGAAATTATATGAGGTATTCATGCATGTAATTAAACTTATTTTTATTGTTTTAAAGTTTATCATTATTATATCTACTATTGAGACTAATTATAAAAGGAGAAAGGAAAAAAAGAAATTAGTTAAAGAGCTCTACGAAAACAACAAGCATTCTCATTGTTTGTCTGTAGAGAGCATGAGTGTAATGAAGAAAGTCTATAAAAAAAGGTTTAAAGATAATCGTGTGTTTTCTATTTCAGGGAAACTGTATGATTTACCGTTAGGGTTAGGTTTCAGAAATCGATGGTATGATCGATGTATTGACAGAATGCGTATTGAATCAGCATTTTATCCTGGTGACGCCATCACTAACATTGACGGTGAGAAGTTAAATGAACTGAGTGATACTTATGTTGAAGGTATTGTTTATAAAGATGCAATTTATATTACGCGAATAAATGATTTTAATGTTTTGCATGAAGCAAATAAACTGTACTCGCTTCCGAGAGTGAAAAAGAACAATCCAAGTTCACAGGATGAGTGTTTGTTACTTTATTTTTATATGGCATTTTGTCTTATATTCCTGTTTTTGTTGAAAGATGGTCTTCATCCCGCGAGTATCATTTACATTGCACTTTTACTTTCGCCCATGTTGATATGGCAGATTAAAAGTAATTATGAACACTCGAAGTTGTATGAAGTTAGTGGGGCTTTTTCGCTTGATAATTCGATGTCTTTGGAAGGTCGTACTGAGGTTGGGACAATTAATGGTATACCTATTCGTGGCTTTGAGGATAATTTGAAAGATGGTGAAATAACTACGATTCATGGCTTGATCGAACATTCTCCATATTTTGGGCTTCATCCCGAAATAATTAACGAATGTAATATGCACTTTTGCTTAACAGAAAAGAAAGAATCTCTGGCTAAGTCAATCAGGATCTGGGGGATATTTGCTTTTATTTTAATCTTTCTAAGTGTGGATTATTTTTATAACTATGCCTTTGGTGTGCATAAACAATCAGTTATGTATGAGTTTAGCATGAGAAACATCACATCCGTTGATTTTAATCAATTGTCTAAGCTGGACGCTGGACAAAACATTAGATTGAGTGAAATGAAAATATCTCAAAGCGGGGATAAGACTAAGTTATATGTTTCAGATGAGGATTATAACCAATCAGTTATTGAACGTGTGTCGATGAAGATTGTGAGGGATATACATAGATCAGTTGTTGATGATAATAATATTGTCTTACTTGATGCTGTAATTTTGGATAAAGCCCTGAAAGAAATTTATGATATCCAGCATAAGAAGGGAGAGATTTATCACTGGCTGAATACAGCTAAACTTGAAACAGAGTCTGAAGCCTTGCTATATATTGATATCGGTTACAGACCTCATGGAGTAAATTTATTTACATTAAATGATTTCAGTCAGTTGTTGGTGCGTGAAATAAAAAGTTTTCAAGGTGAAAAACTTACTTATGATACTTTGTTAGAGCAAGTAAGCCTTTTGGTATCTAATTACTTAAATGGGCAGGAAAGCACACTCTATGCAAACGTCAGTTTCATCGATCCTGATGCTAAAAAACTTGTTGTCTATGTGTATGACAGGCAAGAATCAGATAGTCAGGTCAGAGATGTTTTATTATCTTGTTTAATGTATTTTTTATTTACAGCCTTTAGTTTATTTATGACAGGATATGTAATGTACTGCTATCGCAATGCCGAGAAACGTTACCCGAAGCTTTACAGGACATTGCCTGATCAGGTTTAAAAATAAGCTTAACGAGACAGCGCCCTGTCAGTGAACAAATTGACAAGGCGCACATGATAACAACATGTTGTCTCAGCTGTGATGGGTCAACCCTTAGCCGGCTCTGCATCCGGTAAAGACAGCACCAAAATGGCGGCAAAGACCAGGAAGCCTGTCATCATCATGAACACATCGTTATACGCCATGATGTAGGCGTCGGTTTGCATGCTTTGTGCCAGGCTGGCTTTGGCTTTCAGCATCGCGGTTGTTGGATCGGTACCCTGTTGCAGGTAATGCCCGGCTTGCTGTGCCAGTTGATGCCACGCGTCGTTACTGACGCTGGGTAAGCTGGCCTTGATGTGAGCCAGATGCTCCCGCGCTTTGTTGTCCAGCATGGTGGCAATCAGTGCGATGCTGAAGGCGCCGCCCAGATTACGTAACACATTGGTGATGGTCGAGGCATCCGGTGTCTGGTGCTTTTGTATGGTCTGCATCGCGACCAGTGACAGCGGCACAATGATAAAGGGGCTGCCAATGGCCCGCAGTAACATCGATAGTATCATCTGCTGTCCGCCAAAATCCTGATTCATGTGGGTATTCACATAACAGCTGATACCGAACATGATGAAACCAAATGCCACCAGAAACTTGGGCTTAACAACTTGCGTCAGTTTGGGGATCAAAGGGAAAAGCAATAATTGAGGAAACCCCATCCACATCAGCACTTTCCCGATCTCCAGCGCGTTGTAATGATGAATTTGCGTCAGATACATGGGCAGAACAAAAATGGAACCCAGTAACGCCATGCCCAGGATCAGATAAGCCAGCCCTGACATCGCAAAGTGCGGATTAGTGAGCAACCTCAGGTTTACCAGAGGTCTGGGATGCCGCAGTTCATTGATGACGAACGCCACTAAGCTCAGGACGGCGATAACGGTTAACCCTATGATAAAGTGCGAACTGAACCACTCTTCCCGGTTTCCTTCTTCCAGCATGACTTCCAGACAGCCTAAACCGACTGCCATGGTCGCGATGCCAGTCCAGTCGGCATTTTTCAGGCTGCTGATATTCATTGGCTGATCATCCAGGCCATAGCGGAGCATGGCCAGCATCAGCAACGCCGGCGGCAGGTTGATGTAAAAAATGTAATGCCACGACAGATGCTCTGTCAGCCAGCCACCCAGAGTCGGGCCGATAGACGGCGCAAAAGTGGCCGTGACGCCGAACATCGCCATACCTATGGCCCGTTTATGAACCGGTAACAGCTGGACCACCAGTGAAAACGCCATCGGAATCAGCGCGCCGCCACTGAAGCCCTGCATGGCGCGAAAGGCAATCATTGAGCTCATACTCCAGGCGATGGAGCACAGCAGCGAGGACACAGTGAAAATCACCGTTGTGCCAATCAGGTAGCGTCGAGCCCCCAGTGCCGTTGATAACCATCCGCTCAGGGGAATTGCGATCATTTCCGCCACCAGATACGAGGTGGAAATCCACGAGCTTTCATCCAGGGTAGCGGACAGCGCGCCCTGAATATCTTTCAGGGAGGAGTTGGTGATCTGAATATCAAGGATCGCCATGAAAGCGCCCAGCATGCCGCCCAGCAGGGCAATCCAGTGCCGGAGCGGGACGTCACTCTCGGAACGCTGATCAAGGGCAGGGTTTGGCTGAGGCAGAGCCTGTTCACTCATGAGCGACCTCAGCTTTTGCCAGAGTTTCTTCCCCCTGCGCTGACAGTGACCGGGTATCTATGGTCGCGACCACAGACAGGCCCGGCAGCAGCTGACCGGCGAGCTGCTCAGGGTGTGGGATCACAATTTTGACCGGCACCCGCTGAACAATTTTGGTGAAGTTGCCCGTGGCATTCTCGGGCGGCAGTAACGCAAATTTTGCCCCGGTGGCGGGAGAAAAGCTGTCGACGACACCTTCCAGGGTCTGACCCGGATAGGCATCCAGCTCAAATTCCACCTGCTGTCCCTGATGAATGCTGGCAAGCTGGGTTTCTTTAAAATTGGCTTCAATCCAGACTTCCCGGGTAGGCACCAGACTGAGCAGCGGCATGCCCGGCTGGACATACAGTCCGATCCTCAGGCTGCGTTTGCCGACAATGCCGTCAACCGGGGCATAAATACGGGTGTAACTGAGATCCAGCTCCGCCTGTTTGACCTGCACTCTGGCTTCCTGTACCGAAGCTTCCGCCTGACCTTTCTGGCTGTTGAGGACCAGCAGCTGATCTTTTGCCGCCTGCAGGCTGGCCTTTGCGGCTTCAAGCTCTGCGGCAGTGACTTTCAGGTGTGAGCTGGCATCGTCGACTTCATCTTGCGACGAATAGTTTTTTGCCAGCAGGGAACGGGCGCGGCTGTCTTGCTGCTTTGCACGTTCCAGCTCTGCCTGCGCCGAGCTGACCTGGCTGGCGGATTGGCGAATCACGGTTTTCTGCAGCGCAAACTGGGCATTAAGGTGGGCGACTGCAGCTTGTGTTACAACCAGATTGGCCTTGGCTTTTTCCAGTGCGGCCTGATAATCGCGATCGTCAATCGTGGCCAGCAGTTGTCCTGCTTCGACGCTGTCGTTATCGCTGACATAGGTTGCCTGGATATAGCCGGCCACTTTGGGGCTGATATTGGTGATCTCACCCTGTAAATAGGCATTGTCTGTGGTTTCAAAATAGCGGCCGTAGCCGTACCAGTATCCTCCCACCGACACGGCGATAAGACCCAGCGTCAGCGTAGCAATAAGAGGAAGGCGTGAAGATGTCTTTGAGGCTTGCTCGGTCATGAGAATTCGTATTGTTGTGATTTATGTTTGGGGCATGAATTGTAAAAAATTATGAATTGGTTTATTAGATAGGAAAAAGCGAAAACACTGTTGCGGATTTTTCACTAATGGTGGTGTTGTGAGTCGCATTGTTGCTGGCAGCTTTCTGAATAATGGGTAGTGGTATGGATTTAAATGCAATGGTGATGTTCGCTCAGGTGGTCGAATGCGGAAGTTTTACGCAGGCCGCTGAGGCAATGGATATTACGAAATCGACAATCAGCAGGAAAATAGCGGATCTGGAGAAAGATCTGGCGGTGCGCCTGCTGACACGCAGCACCCGCAATCTGGTGCTGACCCATGAAGGGGAAGCGTTTTATCAGTCGTGCCGTCAGGTGGTCGAAATTGCGAGCCAGGCTGAGCTTGAAGTGACGGCAAACCAGGATTTGATCAGAGGCAGGCTGAATGTAGTGATGCCTGTCGAGGTCGGCCAGAAAGTGTTTGGCAAGAGCATCAACGCATTTTTGAAACAGTACCCGCATGTCAGCCTGCACCTTGAGTTAAGCAACCGGGAAGTTGATCTGATTGCTGAAGGGGTCGACCTGTACGTGCAGGTGGGTGACATTAACGATTCCGGCATGGTGGCAAGACCGTTTCATTCCTCACGGCGGATCCTGGTTGCCAGCCCTGACTATCTCGCGCTGAACGGAAACATTGAGTCGCCGGCGGATTTGGCTGCGCCGCATCATCAGATCAAAATCTACAACGCCGTGAGAATACCGCATTGGGCGCTGGAAAAAGACGGACAGCAGGTTCAGATTGAACTGCCGTATCGTTTCAGGGTGAACACTATTACCTCGGCAGTGTCGGCGTGTCTGGATGGCCTGGGCATTGCCTTGTTGCCGGAATTTATCTGTCGGGAGCACATTGAGCGTGGTGAACTGATACAGATACTGCCAGGCTGGGTGTCGCCAGTTGTGCCGATCAGCTTTGTTTACCCGCAGCGGGAACTGATCCCGAACCGGCTTCGTCTGTTCATTGATTTTTTGCTTGAGCGCTTTGAGGTGATCACCAGCGTTGCCGATAGCCAAGGGTAATCGCCACGTCCGGGCTGTTATCCATATTGAATACATTTTCAGTCAGGATCAGCTCCACCACGCTGGTGGGAAAATGGTAGCGGTATCCTGCCAGAATCTCGTTGGACGCTTTTGACAGTGCCGAGGTGGCTTCCGACGCGCCTTCATAATAATGGTATTCCAGCAAGACTCTGTGGGGCCCATTGAACTGATACTGCCAGCCGGCAGCTGCGGCATAGGTCAGCGTGTTATAAGGAATGAGTGCCGCCGGATTATCGCGATAAACCCCGCCGAACATGGCGTGAAAGCGATGGCGGTCACGATGATAGCTGTAATTAAGCTGTAAAGCCTGCTCCAGATTATGGTTGTGGAACGGGCCTGAGCTTACATAGTTGTAATACAGCGAGGCACCGATAGACAGCGCTTCCCTTGGGCGATCCAGTATCTGCCAGCCGCTGTACAGGGTCAGCGTCCGTGTCAGCGTCTCGCCTTTGAAATCTGTATACTCCACCCCGTATTCAGGGATGGAAATATCAAAGCTGTGCCTGGGCACATCTTCACGGCCGTTCAGGCTTATGCCGAACAGGTTATGAAAGCCGAACGTCAGGTTATCCAAATGGCTGTCCAGGGCAATTCGCCAGCTGGCGTCCAGCTCCAGCTGCCAGCCGGCTGTGACTTGCCACATTAATCCGGTGCTGAACGTGGACTGATAGTAATCGGCCCGATATTCAGGGGTTTCCGCCCAGATACTGGCCGTGGCCGCCGTGGCGTAAAATTCCAGTGTCTCTTCGGGTAACGCAAAACCGTTTCTGAGCTGCGGGCTCAGGCTGTTAGACTGCAGCGGCGATTGAGCATAGGTTTTCAGCGGGCCAAAATCCTGCGGATTTGGCGGCGCTGCGAAGGCTGGGTGCCAAACAGACAAGCCAATGACGAGAGTGCTTGTCACTGCCGGATACTGAAAGCATGTCATTCATTTCTCTGGGTGTCGGATAATCCGTTTTTTATCACAATTGATTGCTATCGCAGACCGCTAAGCTGTTGTGCAATATAACCAATCTGTCACTATAGTCATGAGATAAATATAGTCATGAGCGAAATATAGTTATCAGATAAAGTCAGGATTAATTTACTTGCGATAAGAGCAGTATAAGTGATGTCTTGTGTGCAACTTGCCTCACAATTGCAACCCTCAGGCGGAGAAAGCTGAACGTTATCTGATTGACTACACTGAGACTATCGTAGCCGGCACTCAGTCATGAGTGTTTTACGAGTTTTTGAGCGGCATCCTTGCGTACCGGTTGACACCCTAAGCCGTTGTCCCGGTTGTTCCATTCTGACGTGCAACACCTGTTTAGGCATTTTTTGGAGTGACAATGAAAATTGGTATCCTTTCCCGTAATTCAAAGCTGTACTCAACCCGTCGTCTGATTGAAGCCTGCCGTGAGCGTGGGCACGAGGCACAGGTCATTGATGCGTTGCGCTGTTACATGAACATCAATTCCGACCAGCCCTCCATCCATTCCAAAGGTCAGGATTTATCTGGTTTGGATGCAATTATTCCGCGTATCGGCGCCTCGGTCACTTTCTATGGCTGTGCGGTATTGCGTCAGTTTGAAATGATGGGGGTTTTTCCGGTCAATGAATCTGTCGCGATTACACGCTCCAGAGATAAATTACGCTCTCTGCAATTGCTGTCGCGCAAAGGGGTGGGGATGCCGATCACCGGCTTTGCCAGTAAGCCGGATGATATTGGCGACTTGCTTGAAATGGTGGGCGGGGCACCTGTGGTGATCAAACTGCTGGAAGGAACGCAAGGGATAGGTGTGGTACTGGCCGAAACCCGCAAGGCGGCAGAAAGCGTGATTGAAGCCTTTCTGGGCCTGAAAGCGAACATCATGGTGCAGGAATACATCAAAGAAGCGGGCGGCGCGGATATCCGCTGTTTCGTGATCGGCGACAAAGTGATCGCAGCAATGAAACGCCAGGGTGCTGAAGGGGAATTTCGCTCTAACTTACACCGTGGCGGTTCGGCGTCATTAATTCGGATTACCCCGGAAGAACGTAAGACAGCGGTTCAGGCCGCGAAGGTGATGGGGCTGCGTGTGGCCGGCGTGGATCTGCTGCGTTCGCAGCGTGGGCCGCTGGTGATGGAAGTGAACTCCTCCCCAGGTTTGGAAGGTATTGAACAAGCGACTGGTAAGGATATCGCGGGTATGATAATCAAATACATAGAATCAACCGCAAAACCGCAGAGGACGGGCACCAGTGGTAAAGGCTAGATTAAACAGAGTCATCGAATTTATTGGCACGCAAGTGCCGCCAGGACAATCTGCCACCATCGATTTAGAAGCCGCTCAGTTATACACCCATTCACCACTGCATATTCCGGTTCATGTGGTGAACGGGCGCTACCAGGGGCCGATTTTGCTGGTCAGCGCTGCTATTCATGGTGATGAGTTAAATGGTGTAGAAGCCGTCAGGCAACTGCTGAACAAAGTAAATCCGTCAAAATTACACGGTACTCTGGTGGCTGTGCCAGTCGTCAATGTGTTCGGATTCATTCATAAATCCCGCTATTTGCCTGACAGACGCGATCTTAACCGGTGTTTTCCTGGCTCTGAACGTGGCTCAACGGCAGCCCGTATGGCCTATCAGTTCAGTGAACATGTGGTTAAAAAATGCACGCATATTATCGATTTGCACACAGGTGCCATTCACCGGGGGAATCTGCCTCAGGTGCGGGCGAATCTGGAGGATCAGGAAAGTGCTGAAATGGCGCATGCCTTCGGCACCCCTGTGATTCTGGATTCAGCTATTCGCGATGGCTCACTACGGGCTGTCGCTGATGCCGCCGGTATCCCGGTTATCACTTATGAAGGCGGGGAAGCGTTGCGGTTTGAACCGCTTGTGATTGCTGCGGCGGTGAAAGGTATCGTCGGTGTGATGCGGATGCTGGGAATGATTCGCCGGGTGAGCCGAAGAAAAGAACAGGCATCGCCTTTTATCGCCCGCTCCAGCAGTTGGGTGAGGGCCGAACAGAACGGAATAGTGCGTTGTGTGGTGGCGCTGGGTGAGCGGGTAACCAAAGGGCAGGTACTGGCTTATATCAGTGCACCGCTCGGCCACGGTGAAGCTACCATGGTTGCGCCCAGAGACGGCATTGTCATCGGCCAGCAAATGCTGCCGTTGGTTAATGAAGGGGATGCGGTTTTTCACCTTGCCTATTTCAATAAAGGGGCAAGCTCAGAAGTCGAGCAACAAATTGAATCGTTCCTTGATGAAGTCAGTGATGAAGTTGATATCACCTGATGGGATGTTGAGCTAACCATTCTTATTTTTGCGCACGGGAGGCGCACTTTATGGTCAATTCGGAACCTGCTACTGAGTGGTTTATTGATGGCTGGCAATTAGGGAATACACCGCGTCAACTGACGCTTGAAGATTGTGAAACGCTGGAAAAAGACTGCTGGTATCACTGTCAGCGCGATGCCACCGGGCTGAAACACTGGTTATCCAGAGTGGGCGTGCCACCGTCACTGACTTCAGCTTTGCTGGCGGATGATACACGTCCGCGTTTTGAGCAATTGGGTGAGGAGACGTTTCTTCTGATATTGCGCGGCATCAATCTAAATGAAGGGAATAATCCGGACGACATGCTGAGCATCCGGTTTCTTTACTTTAAAGGTTGCCTGATCTCGACCCGTAAATACCCGTCACGAGCGATTGCTGAGGCGCGACGTCAGTGTGAAGAAGGCAACAGCCCGCCGAGCTTGCTGGCCATGCTGGCGACCATTATTGATAAGCTGAACCGGAATATCGAAACCTTTCTTGACCCGATTGAAGAAGATATCGAATATTACGCGGAACATCAGGATGAAGCCGATAGCCAGTCACTGGCTCACCTGAATAAACGGTTGCTGAAAATTCGTCGTTTTCTGACCCCCCAGCGCTACGCACTGGACGATTTGCTGCAATCGGAAATGGTGGGTTTGGACTCTTTACGTATGCCCTTGCTTAACTGCCGTGATCTGGTGGTACGGATTAACGAATCAATCAACTTTTATATCGATCAGATCCAGGTCATCAATCAGCACCTGGGCCAGATGCAGTCTGAGAAGGTAAACCGCAACACGTATCTTATCTCGATGATCTCCATTATTTTCCTGCCTATCAGTTTTCTTACCGGCTTACTGGGCGTTAATATTGGCGGCATGCCCGGCGTGGATGCATCCGCTGCATTCTGGCTGTTTTGTATCGCTTTATTAGTGGTTACCGTGTTTGAGATTATTTTGTTCAGAAGGATGAAATTCATTTAATGATAGAAGCCGTTCTACAAAGTCGGTTGGCTTATAACCTGTTTATTATTCTGGTTTTTCTGATTGTTTACACGATTGCTAAACGTGTCATCAACTTGTGGCTGACCAGGCTGGGTAAAACCAAGATGGTGAGTGAAGCCAGAGTGCGGTTTATCTCTCGCGTTTTATCGTCTGTGGTGTTTTTCGTGTTGTTCAGCGTGGCGGTGATCAGCCTGGGGCTGGGATACAGTGATATTTCACTGTTTTTCTCTTCGGCCTTTGCGGTATTGGGTGTTGCCTTGTTCGCACAATGGTCCATGCTGAGCAACGTGACGGCGAGTGTGCTGATCTTTTTTGTGTTTCCGTACCGTATTGGCGATCGGGTCAAAGTGGTGGATAAAGACGATGATATCAGTGGGGTGATCAACGATATCACCATGTTTCATGTGATTATTGAGCGCACCGATGGCAGCCTGGTCACCTATCCCAATAACATCATTTTGCAAAAACCCGTGATTAAACTGACTCAGGTTGTGGTGAACCCTAAGCCGGACAATGAGCAGCCTGAGGCGATTGATACACCACAGGCAAGCACGCAGCAGTAAACAATGTAAGAAAAATTATGAATGAAGAACAAGACAAAGCAGCGGTGAAAGATCTTCTGCCACAACAGGAACTCAGTCAGTGGGTTGAAGATCTTAACCGGGTTCATGACGAAGAGCAGGAAAGGGTATTCTCTGAAGCCTCGGAAGTACTGGAAACGTCAGAGCTGGGTTTACTGCTGGAATCTTTGCCTATTGATGAACGTCTGGCCCTCTGGCAGACCGTTGCCCCGGAAGAGCGGGTAGAAGTACTGGTTGCTATGCGCTCCGACGCGCGGGGCGTGCTGATCGACAATCTCAGCATGCCGGATCTTCGGGCTATGCTGCACGGGCTGGACGCTGAAGATCTGATTGAACTGTCGCAGAGTCTGTCAGATAAGCTGGTGGATTTTGCGCTGGCGAAGATGAGCCAGGATCAGAAGTCCTGGTATGAACAGAGCCAGCAGTATGATGAAGCACAGATCGGCCGTTATGTGGATCACAGCCTGGTGATGTTAACGCCGAATACCCGTGTTTTTGAAGCATTGCGTGCCGTACGACGTGCCGATCACCCTATGCTGGATCGCGTCTATATTGTTGATAAAAAAGGACACTACAGAGGCGAGGTGTCATTACCTGTCCTGCTGGCGGCCGATGGTCAGGCCAGAGTGGACAGTCTGGAAGATGACATTGCGTCTCCCCTGAAAGCGGAAATGGATGTTTATGATGCCTCTGAGCGTCTTGAACACTCGGATCAGGCGGCGATGGCGGTGGTGGATGAATCCGGCCGCTTTGTCGGGCGCGCTACACTGCGGCTGGCGATGGAAATTACCCGGGAAACCTATGAAGCCAGGCTGATGGCACGGGCAGGTCTGGATGAAGACACCGACCTGTTTGCCCCTGTCTGGCTCAGTGCAAAACGTCGTGCCTTGTGGCTGGGTATTAACCTGCTGACCGCATTTCTGGCGTCCTGGACGATCGGATTGTTTGAAGCCACGCTCAGCCAGGTGGTGGCACTGGCGGTGCTGATGCCTGTGGTAGCGTCAATGGGCGGTATTGCCGGCAGCCAGACCCTGACCCTGATTATCCGCGGTCTGGCGATGGGGCAGATCACCTTTGGTAACGTGTGGTCGCTGGCCAAGAAGGAGTTGCTGGTTGCCTGCCTGAACGGCGTGCTCTGGGCGGTGGTTATCGCGATTGTGGCGGCTGTCTGGTTCAGCAGTATAGCGATTGGCGGGGTGATCGCCGCTGCTATCACTATTAATATTGTGGTTGCGGCAATTGCCGGTGTCGTGATTCCGGTGATCCTGGATAAATACGAGATTGATCCGGCCCTGTCGGGATCAGTCATACTGACCACAGTCACTGATGTGGTGGGCTTTTTTACCTTTCTCGGTCTTGGCAGCCTGTTTTTGCTGGGCTGAACCACGAAGATTCCCTCCCCTTGGCAAGGGGAGGGCCAGGGTGGGGTTCGTGAAGCGGGCACGGGTTTGACGTTTGTGCCTTGTAACCCCCGCCTAACCTCCCCCTTGATAAGGGGGAGGGACTGATCGAGTTTACTGCGAGCACTGAATATTCCCTCCCCTTGGCAAGGGAGGGTCAGGGTGGGGTTCGTGAAGCGGGCACGGGTTTGACGTTTGTGCCTTGTAACCCCCGCCTAACCTCCCCCTTGAAAAGGGGGAGGGACTGATCGAGTTTGCTGCGAGCACTGAAGATTCCCTCCCCTTGGCAAGGGAGGGTCAGGGTGGGGGTCGTGAATCGGGCACGGGTTTGAGGTTTGTGCCTTGTAACCCCCTCCTAACTTCCCCCTTGAAAAGGGGGAGGGATAGTCAAAAGCAAAATAAACAGAACCGGAGCGGTTAATGGACTGGAAATTCAACGCTGAAGATTTAGGCCAGATTGTTATTGGCGCTTTTGCCCTGGGCGTCCCCATTTCCTTTTCTGAAGAAGCCTGGCAACTGAGTGAATCGCTTCCACTGCTGAATTTGTCTGTCCTTGTGGTTCTCACACTGGCTTTTATGGGTCTGTACGCCTATCAGTCTATGTTTGGCCAGAATATCCGCAAACGCGTACCCGTCTTTCTGGTCCGGGTGCTTGGGGCTTACCTGATCACCTATCTGGTGGTTTGCCTGATCCTGTTTTCGCTTAACCAGTTCCCGCTCATCGATAATTGGGTCGTTGCCGTCAAACGGGCATTGATCATTGCCATGCCCGCTTCTATGGGGGCGATCATTGTGGACAGTTTCGATAAAGAATGACGGGCGCTTTTCGCAAACACATTCAGTCGATCAAAGCTTATGGCTGTATCTATTTCTTTCTTAAATTGAACGATGTTTTTTAACTGAACGTCTGCTGAACTTATATCAGATATAACAAACCGCTGGTTTCAATCACGACGCACCTTGTTACCATTAAACCCTGTTTAATTTATGGGTATTGAATAATGAAAAAAATGGCTTATGTTGCTGTCTCTCTGGTGTCGTTATTAACGGGTTGTGCGGGTCAGATGGCGGCAACCAATGCAACCATGAAATTCAATATGGATGTGGTGGATAACCGTTACGCCCGTGGCGGGCTGACCATTGCGATGGCACCGGTTTATGCTGTGACCACAGTGGCAGATTACATGGTGCTCAACCCCATTGAGTTCTGGACCGGCGAAAATGCGGTAACTCAGAAACAGTCTATCTATGACGTTAAAGGTGAAGATTACATCAAGATCAATGATCAGCTTGATGAAGATCTGAAAACGGCGCCCATCAAACCGCTGAACTGAATGATTCGCCCCTCTTAGCCTGCTGCTCGGCGCTAACGGCTGTGGGCCGGCAGGTACTTTCTGCGTAAAACATGCGATATCATGGGCTTCCTGAAACAGTATTCGGAAGCCCGGTATGCCCCAGCAACACAGCACGTTTTCATCACCTAAAGTGGCGGTTCTCGCCGTCACCTACAGAGACGATCAACTCATCCTGGTTCAACGCAAGAACGAGCCGCAGAAAGGTGGCTGGGGCTTTCCCGGCGGTTCCGTCTGGCCGGGCGAAAGCCTGCGTGATGCGGCCGTGCGCGAATTGAAAGAAGAGACCAGTGTGTTAGCAGTAGCAGAACAATTATTGGAAGTGGTTGAAGTGAACGAGTTCGATGGCGGTAACTGCCACCATCACTTTATTCTGGTGCCTGTACTCTGCCGCTTTGTGGAAGGGGATCTGCAGCCGGGTGATGATGCCAGTGACTGTTGCTGGATGTCAGTGGCCGACATTGTCAGCAGCCAGTCGGATCTCATCGAAAAAGTGGCCGACGTGGCGCTGAAGGCTCAGCAGACGTTGTCAGCATAGTTGCCGTTTAGCGTGATGGTGATGTGGCGTACTCACTTGTATTCTGCGCCTTTGAGAGTAAGTGCATTTAGCGCATAACAATGTCTGGCCTCTGAAAGCAGTCGCTTATAAAATCGCGTCAGCTTTGGATATTCAGACGGACATCAGATGATGCAAACCTTGTTCAGAACCTTTCTGTTTTGCTGTTTTTTTGTGCCGCTCATTGCAACTGCGGCCCCCAATATACTGCTGGGCAACCCGGCAGACCCGGCAACCACAGCAGCAGGGCAAGCGGTGAATGCGGCCTATGATTACAAAGATTCCCTGGACCGCGATACGCCCAGAGGTGCGCTGAAAGGTTTTCTGGAAGCGGTATACGAACAGGACTATACGAAAGCGGCGAAATACCTGGACTTGCGTTACATGCCAAAAGAAATGAGCGCCAGAAATGGAGAAGAATACGCCAGAAAACTGCATGCCATCATTGAGCGAAATCTGTGGATTAATCTTCAGGATATTGATGATACCCCGGCAGGGGATCTGGATGATCTGTTGCCTGACTATCGCGAGTCGTTCGGCAATATCAATGTGAAAAATGCCGAAGTCTCCCTCCTGTTGCAGCAAGTCCCAAGCAAAAAGCTGGGCAAAATCTGGAAGGTTTCGAATGCCACGGTTGCCCTGGTCCCGAGTCTGTATGAAGAACTGGGCTACAGTCCGCTGACTGAATGGTTCATCCAGAATGTGCCGGACGGTTATCTGTTCAAACTCAGCCTCTGGGAAATGACGTTTCTTTTTACCTGTCTGTTAGCCTCATTTGCGATCGTGACGCCAGTCTGTCTGATCACGGCTTGGCTGGTCCGCAAAACGGACATCAAGATGAAAGACGATTTGGCGGGTTTAATCGCCAAGCCTTTGCTGTTTTTTACCGCACTGGGTTTGGATCATCTGTTGCTGTCGAACGCGACACTGACGGCCAATGCCAGAGCCTTGCTCAATAATGGCTATCTTTTGTTTGGTGCCAGCCTGTGGCTTGGCTGGTCTGCGATTGGGCTTTTTCAGTACATCATCCGTGAGCGTTTAATCAACAACGGTAACAAGCAAGGGGCGGCTATGGTTCGTCCTTTCCTGACCTTTATCCGTATCATTTTGCTGATCTTTGCTGTGTTGTCCTGGATGGAATACCAGGGTTTCAATGCGACAGCCTTGCTGGCCGGTATGGGCGTGGGCGGTGTTGCCCTGGCTTTGGCTTCCAAGCAAACACTGGAAAACTTCATTGGTACCATGATGCTCTATTCTGCGGCACCGGTAAAAGTGGGAAATCTGTGTAATTTCGGCGGGATTAGGGGGACGGTTGAAGAAATTGGCCTGCGTTGTACCCGCATCAGAACCATAGACAGAACCGTGATTCATGTACCGAATGCCAAATTATCGGAAATGGAAATCGAAAATATTTCGATGCGGGAAAAGATCCGCTTTAAATCGGATATTCGCCTGGATTACAGCACATCGACCACGCAGTTAAAGCAGATTATTGATGAGATCAAACAGCTGCTGGAAAATCATGAAAAAGTCGATAAAAAGCCGCTGCGGGTGACGTTTCGAGGCTTTGGTGCGCATGGATTAGAAATCAATGTATTTGCGTACATTGGCACCAAAAGCCTGCCGGTGTATCAGGTGGCCGCTCAGGAAATCCATTTGGGCATTATGGAAATCGTCGAAAAGCAAGGCTCCAGAATTGTCCCGGCTACGTTTGATGCCCAGCTTCTGTCGTAATGCCCCACACCGACGTACGGGCTGTGGCCCGTATCCGTACCTTGGATGTTCGGACATGGATGTTCAGATGAAAAATCAAGGAGAGATAAATGTTTGCAGTGATTTTCAAGGCTAAGACAGGTGAGCAGGACAGCCAGTATGCTGAGATGGTCAAAGTGATGCGGGATCTGGCCTTTGAAAAATATGGCTGCCTGGATTTTATCGCGGTGACAGAAGGGGATCAGGAAATTGCGATTTCCTACTGGAACGCCGAAGAGGATATCCAAAACTGGCACAAAGATAGCCAGCATTCACTGGCCCAGCAATTTGGCCGTGAAAAATGGTATGCCTCCTACACAGTGCAGGTTGTGGAAGTGAAGCGGCAGTACAGTTTTAATGAGTGAGAGATAGCGAATTGCGCGGTCAAGCGGCGGACACATCCGCCGCTTTTGTACCTGCCGGCTTAATCCAGAATAATATGCGGAATAAACATCGAGGTATCTTTGGTGATGTAACCTGTATCTTCCCGGATCGTCAGTCCGGCGGGTTCGTCATTGATTAACCAGCTGCCGATCAGCATATGGTTGTTACCGAAACGGGGTAAATGGGTATATTGCTGGACTATGTAGCCTTCGTCGCCATACGGGCCGGGTTCATGCTGCAGTATTTCACCGGAGCGATGCACGCTGATGTTGGCCCCTTCGCGACTGAAAATCGGTTTTTTCACAAAGTCTGTCAGGCTCGCGGCTTTGGGATCATCGGCAAAGTAGGCCGGCAACAGGTTCGGGTGATGCGGAAACATTTCCCACATCAGCGGCAGAATGGCCTTGTTTGAACTGATGCTTTTCCACATAGGTTCCAGCCAGTTGACATTGGCGGTGTGCAGATACGCGGCATACTCTTCCCGGAACATGAACTCCCACGGATAGAGCTTGAACATCCAGCGAATAGGGTTGTCGTCCAGATCGGTAAACTCACCATCCTGATTGATGCCGATATCTTCAACGTACACAAAGGCGATTTTCAGCCCGGCCTCTCTGGCGCAGTCTTCAAGATACTGCACTGTATCTCTGTCTTCCACGCTGTCACGGCAGCAGGCGAAATGCAGTGTTTGGCCCGGCTGGTAGCCGCCTAATGCCGCCATGCGCTGAATCATCAGCTCCTGAATAAGATTGTACTGATCGGCGCGTCTTGGCAGTTTGCCTGCATTGACCTGATCTTCAAGCCACAACCATTGCCAAAAGCTGGCTTCGTAAAGCGACGTTGGTGTGTCGCTGTTAAATTCGAGCAGTTTTGCCGGGTGACGGCCGTCGTAGGCAAAATCCAGTCGCCCATACAAACTGGGTGCTTTTTGTTTCCACGAGCTGGCGATCAGATCCCACATGTTTTCCGGGATCTGAAATTTTTTCAGTAAGGCTTCATCGCGGATGACTTTATCGACGGCTTCCAGGCTCATTTGATGGAGCTCGGCGGTGGGCGCTTCCAGTTCATTTTCAATCTGCTGCAAACTGAACTGAAAGTAGCGGTCTTCGACCCAATAGGGTTCGCCTTCCAGGGTATGGAAACGAAATCCAAATTCATCTGCCAGCATTTTCCAGTTGGGGCGGGGGGTAATAGGAACCTGAATCATAGAACTGCTCGAATGGTCAATCAGGCCGACATTATCGGGGGGGACGAATGAAAAAGTAAAGATTCCCTGTGTCTGAAAAGGCCGACTTGGATCATGATCGCATAACATTGATGCGAATATACGTTTCGTATACACTTCGCTTATTCAATGTATATCATTCAGGGCACCCTATGGGGATAGTAAAAATATCGGATGAACTTCATGAGGAAATCCGCAAAGCCAGCAGCACGATGTCGCGTTCCATTAATGCTCAGGCCGAGTTTTGGATAAAGATGGGTCTGCTGGCCGAAATGAATCCGACACTGACATATAACGAACTGATTCGTAAGCTGTTACTCAGTGACGCGGGATCAGTACAGGAATTAATGAGTGAACAAAATTAATATCAAAACCGCGCAAGAAATTGAATTGATGCGAGAATCTGGCCGGTTGCTGGCCTCGGTATTTTCCATGCTGGATGACTTCGTGGCTGCCGGTGTATCGACCATGGCGATTAATGATAAGGTCGAGGCTTTTATCAGCGATACATTGTCTGCCCGGCCAGCCAGTAAAGGCCAGTATGATTACCCGTATGTCCTGAATGCGTCGATCAATGAAGTGATTTGCCATGGCATGCCGGATGAAAACCGTGTGCTGAAAGAGGGCGATATTATCAATCTCGATATCACACTGGAGAAAAATGGCTTCATTGCCGATTCCAGCAAAATGTATTGCATAGGTAAGGTTCAGCCACGTGCGTCCCGGCTGGTAAAAGCGACCTACGAAGCCATGTGGCAGGGCATCGCACAGGTGAAGCCAGGAGCGACACTGGGTGATATAGGTTATGCGATTCAAAAACATGCAGAAAGCCACGGCTATTCTGTGGTCCGGGAATATTGCGGGCACGGCATTGGCCGGGAAATGCATGAAGAGCCTCAGGTGCTTCATCATGGGCTGAAAGGACGCGGGTTGCGACTGCAGCCAGGTATGACATTCACCATTGAACCCATGATCAATGAAGGCACCTACAAAACCAAAACCAAGAAAGACGGCTGGACTGTGGTGACCAAAGACAAAAAACTGTCGGCGCAATGGGAACACACGATACTGGTGACAGAAACCGGTTATGAAGTACTGACGCTGAGAGAAGAAGAAAAGCACTGACGGGTAATGCCAACGCAATAGAGACCCCGGTACGTCTGACTGGCTGTTTGATGACATCGGAACCCTTGCCAGATAGCCGGCTCTTCATGGTTACATCAATATCGGAATAACTAGCATGGTAGCAATCACCACGGAACGTCTGACGATCAGGCCGTTAACGGCGGCAGATGTTGATTTCATTTTTGAACTGTATAACACCCCGGGCTTTAAACGTTTTGTCGGCGATAAACAGCTCCATACTCGTCAGGATGCGCTGAACTATCTCGAAGCATCGCTCATCAGTATGTATCAGACTAAAGGGCTGGGACTTCACCGTGTGGCTTTGAAAAGTGATGATACACCTATTGGCATTTGCGGCTTGATCAAGCGTGATTCGCTGAAAGACATTGATTTAGGGTACGGCTATTTGCCGGGCTTTGAGGGGCAGGGTTATGCCTGTGAAGCGGCTCAGGCAATCTTGTCTTTTGCCCGTGAAGCGCTGTCACTGAACCGCCTGGTCGCCATCACCGATGCCGAGAACCGCAAATGCATTGATTTGCTGACCAGACTGGGTTTCCATTACGAGACGAACCATGAAACCTTGCCTGACGGCGGGTTGCTTGTGCTGTATGGCATTGAGCTGTGAATAAATAAAGGAGTACACAGTGTCTGAATCAATGACTGAGAAAGAAAAAATGCTCGCGGGTCTGGCATACAGCGGCAGAGACGCCGAGCTGGTTAATGACCGCCAAGAAGCCAAAGTCATGTGTCACCGTTTTAATCTGGCTGACCCGCGCGATTCGCAAGCCAGAATGGCGATTCTGGCTGAAAGGGTACAGTTTTCCGGCGATGCCCATATGGAACCGTCTTTTTACTGCGACTATGGTTATAACATTGTGCTGGGGGCTAATTTTTATTCGAACCATAACCTGACCATACTGGATGTCTGCAAAGTGACAATCGGTGAGAATGCGTTTATTGGCCCTAACGTCATGATTTCCGCCGCCTCTCACCCTATCGATCCCGTTGAGCGGCTGCATGGGGAAGACGGTGCGCCGGTGTGGATAGGTGACAATGTCTGGTTGGGAGGCAATGTAGCCGTGTTGCCTGGCGTGCGTATTGGGCATAACTGTGTGATTGGCGCAGGCAGTGTTGTCACCAGAGATATTCCGGATAACAGCGTTGCTGTGGGGAACCCATGCCGTGTTGTCAGAGAGATCACACCGTCTGAGCCCTCAGCTGTGATGGCCGGCGGCTAATCAGGGAGAAGTGCCGTGGCACAAGCGATTCTGACCCATCTGATGTTTGAAGGGGATGCCGAAGAGGCGATGAATTTCTATATCAGCCTGTTTGCCGGATCTGAAATTCGTCACATTGAGCGTTACCCGGATGGCGAGTCGAAAGGCATGGTCAGGCAGGCCCGTTTTGTGCTTGCCGGCCGGGAATTTATCGCTATCGATTCGTTCATTTCACACCATTTTACGTTTACGCCTGCGATGTCTGTCTTTGTTGACTGTGAATCGGCAACCGAATTTGAGCGGGTCTATGCCTCGCTCACCGAAGGCGGTAATGCCCTGATGCCTGCGGATAATTACGGTTTCAGCCAGCGTTTCGGCTGGGTGACAGACCGCTTTGGGGTGTCCTGGCAGATTAACCTGCCTTGAGCCTGCTTGAGTCAGACTGAGCCGAAAAATGAAAAAAGCCGCTGAATGTCAGCGGCTTTGCAGAATGAAACACAGAGTACCTGCGATTACGGCGTGGCAATCTTAAACCAGAACGGGAATTCGTCCATCATGCCCATCAGCTGACCAAAGGCCTGAACATTGCCTTGGGTTGTGACCTTACCGTCTTGCAATAGTTGCTGGAAGCTTTGCTGTTTAATCAGCATTTTGTCCATATCGCTGCGGTTAATGGTGATGGTGACATCGGCGTTAGCGCTTTGCTGGCCTTGGATGTTGTTCAGATGGCTGTTTTCCAGCTCCAGCAGATAGCGTTCATCGCGATCCGGGAACACAAAGTTAAGTGTGAGTTTTTTCCCTTCCGCTTTTTCTGCGTTCAGGCGCACACCCAGATAGTCGAAAATCAGATCTGTACTCATTGCACTGACAAAGTCAGGGCCAACACGGGTGGCTCGCGCATTGGTTGGCATGCCGTTACGCAATTCGTAAGCACCGACCAGATAGGTGTTTCGCCAGCCAGCCGATTCAGACTGGTAACCCATCTGCTCGAAAATATCAGCCTGAAGCAGGCGAGCCTGCTGGTTGTCAGGGTCGGCATAAATGACCTTGTCCAGCATCTCTGCTGCCCAGCGGTATTCGCCTTTGTCAAAGCTGGCTTTTGCCCGTTGGATGATGGCATCGGCACCGCCCATCGCCTCGACATATTTCGGCGCAGAGTCAGCCGGACTGAGCGGGTTCAGGCTTGCCGGGTTCATGTCGAAGAAACCCAGATATTTGTTGATAACGGCACGGACATTGTGTGAATACGAGCCGTGATAGCCACGGTTGTACCATTCGTTGGCGAGCGAATCAGGTACTTCAAATTCATTATGGATCTCGTTGATGGTGACGCCTTTGTTGGCCAGGTTCAGGGCATGGTCATGAATGTAGCCGTACATATCACGTTGCTTTTTGAGTACGTGCATCAGGTAGTCATTGCCCCAGCGCGGCCAGCTATGTGAAGCAAACATCACGTCTGCCTCTTTGGCCACACCATGGATCAGGCTGTTAATGTACTTACTCCAGCCCTGGGCATCCCGTACTTCGGCGCCGCGCAGGGTATAGACATTGTGCATGGTGCCAATGACGTTTTCGGCTGTCCACAATGCCTTAAACTGCGGAAAATACGTGTTCATTTCCGATGGCGATTCAGTGTTCGGGGTGTTCATGAATACCATCTCAATGCCGTCTATGGTGACGGTTTCGGTATCCTGACTGATCTCTCGGGTTGGGGTGATTAAACCTATCATACCCAGTGATGTACCTTTGCCTATGGCGGCATCGACGAGCCCTTTAGGGCCGATAGGCAGCGCGTTGCCATACTGATAGGTTGCGCGGCGCGTCATGGCATTACCGGCCAGCACGTTTTCTTTAATCGCATGCTCCATGAAATGACGAGGGGCAATTACCTGAACCTCACCGCTGTCAACTTGCTCTTGAGAGACAATGCCTTTTACCCCACCGAAATGGTCTACGTGGGCATGGCTGTAGACAACAGTGTGAATAGGAAACTCACCCAGTTCCTGAGTCACTAATTCAAAGGCGGCTTTTGCGGTCGGTGGAGTGAGTAGTGGGTCAAACACTATCCAGCCGGTATCCCCTTTAATGAAGGTGATATTTGCCAGATCATAGCCGCGCACCTGATAAATACGATCCGAGACTTTGTACAAGCCGTAGGCCATGTTCAGCTTGGCCTGACGTTCCAGGCTGGGGTTAATCGTGTCTAGCGATTTATCACCCATCAGAAAATCATAGTTGCCCAATTCCCAGACAACGGTGCCGTTCTCATCTTTGATGGTGACAGCCTCCGGGCGTTTTATCAGGCCTTTTTCAACCAGTTCAAAATCTTTGGTATCGGAAAAGGGCAGGATGCCTCTCTGCTGCTTTTGATAAGCTTTCGTAGAGGGGCTGGCATCTTTCGCTTCTGTGTTGAGATCGGCGGCAAAAACGGATTGAGAAAAGACAGCCACAATTATACTGGCGACTAAAGTTCTATGGCGCATAGATCGTCCTTGTTATTTGTCGTAGAGGTAAGGCGTTCAGGGCGCGATTGTGTCTACCCTGACAGGCCATGCAGGCTCATTCAGTCAATTAGCTTATAGGACGACTGTCTTATTGAGTTCTCAGTTCACGCCATTTTATGTTGCGCGGGTGCTGGTTGTTAATAAAATGTGTCATTGATGTGTGGTGTGTCAAATGTCAGCTTCACTATGAGGCTTTGTCCTTTGCTGGCTTTTGCGAATACCTGGGTTTATCGGTGAAAGTGTGCGTCTGCCAGAAAAGCTGACTGAGTGGTCAGTCCACAATGGCTGGCTTTTATGGCTAAATGGCAAGCTTAAATGACATGACGCTTTCGATGTGAACAGTGAGGCGATATACGCGTATGAATGCTTATTACTCAACCTTGAGTGGCTGGTTGATCCCTTTTAGCCGCATGATGGCTGCGAACCAGATAAACGAGCAACAGGCATTGTCAGCTTGCGGAATTTCACCCAATGAGGTGTTGCACCAGGAAAGCCGCATCGGCATAGAAAAAATCACCAAGCTATTACAGTATTGCAATCAGCGGTTACCTCGCCAGGATGTCAGCGTGCAGGTGGCCTGCAATTTTCATCCCAGTGTGTTCTACGCGCTTGGCTACGCCATGATGTCATCCAGTACACTTAAAGACGCGCTGGAACGTATCGCCCGCTATAAAAGAGTGGTGTCCAATACTTGTTCGATCGAGTTGATTGAATCTGCAGAGCAGGTCGTATTCCGAATGAATATCGTCTGCCACGAAGGTAGCCATACCCCGGTTATACCGGATATTGTTGCTGAAACCTTCTTAGCAACCATGGTGCAATTTGCCAGGGATATGGTACCCGGCGATTTGCACCCGGTCAGAGTGTGTCTGATGGCGGCCGATCAGGGGCAGACTTTTCTGAGTGAGTTCATGGGCTGTGAGATCCTCTACGGCCAGGCAATGAATGCGGTGGTTTTTGATAGCGAGCAGGCTTCACGGCGACTCATTACCGGTAATTCCTTGCTGGCACAAACCCATGAAAAAATGCTGGACGAGTTTCTGACGCGGATGGATAAAAATGATCTGATTCAGATTATTCGCAATAAGCTTTGCCAGTTATTACCTATGGGTGTTCCCACTCAAACCGAGATTGCTGAATCTATGGGGATCAGCCTTCGCAGTCTGCAGCGAAAGTTACAGGATAAAGGGACATCGTTTACCGATATTCTGGAAAGTACCCGCAAAAAGCTGGCGCTGGAATATATTGAGCAACCGCATCTGTCATTGGGTGAGATTGGTTATCTGGTGGGGTATTCCAGTGTTGGGAATTTTAATCGGGCCTTTAAGCGCTGGACCGAGAAAACACCGGGCCGCTACCGCAATCAACTCTCTGAGCAAATCCGGTAGTGCATTTATCGCCTCGCTGCAGCTAACAACCGGCTGAATTTCGCAGCCGGTTTTTAAATGCGGATGGGTTGCGCATTAAGCAGTGATGCTGTCTGTCTGATGTTGCTGCTGGTGGCTGGCTTGTCTGTTGAGTATCAGCTCAGCGGCTTTTTCTGCAATCGCGATAGTCGGCGCATTGGTATTGCCGCTGATCAGGGTTGGCATCACAGAAGCATCCACCACGCGCAAGCCTTTCACGCCATGCACTTTGAGTTCGGTATCTACTACGGCCATCGCGTCATGACCCATTTTGCAGGTGCCAACCGGGTGATAGACCAAACCTATGTGCTGTTTGATCTTGTCAAAGATTGCCTCATCGGTGTCTGCTTCAATTCCCGGATTCAGCTCTTCAGCCCGGTAGCCATCAAAAGCCGGCGCTGCCAGGATTTTACGTAACTGGCGAATGCCGTCGATCAGTACCTTTTTATCTTCCTCATGGGCGAAGAAATTAAAATCAATGTCTGGTGCCATGACAGGATCTGCTGATCTGAGTTTTACTGTCCCGCTGCTTTTCGGGCGCAGTACACAGACGTGGCAGGAATAACCATGTTGAGCCATCAGTTTCAAATCGCGGCCGCTGTCGTCAAACAGCAACGGCAACATATGCAGCTGGATATCAGGGCGATCCAAATCATCCCGGGATTTGATAAATCCGCCCGCTTCAGTGATGGAATTTGACAGTTTGCCTTCCTTCTTCAGCACATATTTCAGTGTATCGGGAGTCATACGTAACAGGCCGCCGAGTGAAGCGGTGAAGCCGTCTTTTTTCTTACTTTTGACCAGCACGCAGGCATCGACATGCTCTTGCAGGTTTTCGCCGACACCCGGTAAATGGTGCTGGCAGTCAATGCCATGCGCTGCGAGGTGATCCTGGTCGCCGATACCCGACAGCATCAGCAGCTGTGGTGAATTGATGGCACCGCCACTGAGGATGACTTCCTGATCAGCATGGAAAGTGAGATCCTGCCCTTTGTAGGTGAAGCTGACCCCAATGGCCTTCTTATCTTCAATAACGACTTTTTTTACTGTCGCTTCCGTCAGTACGGTCAGGTTTTTCCGCTCCATGGCCGGGTGCAGATAACCACGGGCAGCCCCGCAGCGCTGGCCATTTTTTATCGTGCATTGGTAATAACCCACGCCTTCCTGATCTGCGCCATTGAAATCTGGATTGAATTTGAATCCGGCCTGCTGGCTGGCCTCAATAAAAGCCTCTGTGAGCGGATACTGGGCCTGACGGTCACTGACATGCAGCGGGCCACTGTCACCATGAAAGGCATCGGCTCCGCGCTCGTTGCATTCGGATTTTTTAAAGTAAGGCAGCAGATCATTAAAGCCCCAGCCGGCATTGCCCAGTGCAGCCCAATGGTCGTAATCCTCTTTTTGACCACGGACATAGAGCATACCGTTCACGGAAGAGCTGCCGCCCAGCACTTTGCCTCGCGGTACGAAGACAGGTTGTCCGTTACGCAGTGCAGGATCGGGCGTTGCGTTGTAGGCCCAGTTATATTTCCTGGAAAACATGAAATACGCGAAGGCACCAGGGGTACTGACAACAGGAGTTTTGTCCGACGGACCGGCTTCCAGCACCAGCACTGAGTACTTTCCATTGGCTGTTAAGCGGTTGGCCAGTACACAGCCAGCAGAACCGGCACCGACAACAATATAATCATAACGAGATTTCATAGTGCCTCCTTGCAAGCAACTGAGAATATTTTATCAAATTGTTAACATTTTGATGTTTGCTGAGGACGCCAAATCATTATCATCTGGTCGTTTTTATGAATTGTGTCAAATTAATGAAAATTTATTACTTAAAAATCATTGGTTTATAAGCAATCGCTTGCCTCTGGCACAGGATCACACTTCTCAACATTTCCTGGTAATCATAAGTGCAACATAGTGCATTAGCGATTAGGATCTTACTATCTGGTAAGCGGATTACCCCTGTGGATAAGGATGTCACTGTGTTGAAAGCTGTCTCTGGGCTGATTGCTCTTTCGATGTGGATAATGCTCGCTGTCACCCCTGCGATGTTTGGTTTGTTACTGGCCGGGCCGGTTTGTTTGGTGCTGGGGGAAGTCAATGGGGCAGTGGTGATGAGTTTCACTGCCATTGGCTTGATTGTCGGTGCGGTATGGGCGGAGAGAATCCGTTCTGGTGAAGGTCTGTCGGCATTTTGGAATAAGCTGGTGGCAAGCCCTGAGCTGGATAGGTATTAATGTATGAAGTTGCGAAGGCATGGCCGGCAGGCGAAGCGCGTGATGGGAGGATAATAGCAGCATAAAAAAGCACGCTTGGAAGCGTGCTTTTGACGGTGATAGAAAGGGCTTGAGGCCGAAGGATTACGCCAATTTCGCCTCAAAGTGTTTCCCCAGTAAGGCGTGGTAGAAGTCCTGATCGGACAGCACACCCACCAATGTATTCTTGTCACCTTCTTTACGCTCGGTCAGCAGCACTGGCTGGCCGGTACGGTAGCGGATTTCCAGCGCATCGCGCATTGAGATATCCGGGCTGGTGGTCACTATGTGCGTCTGAGTCAGGCTGTCAAGGTCGTCACCCTGATGCCAGCTTTGCAGCGCCAGATCCTGATCCTGACGACGTGCCGCCAGTACTTCACCATCATCATTGGTATTGAGCCGGGTGCCTTCGTGACGGTTGAGGATCAGCATGTCTTCCAGGCTTTCCAGCGCGCTGGTCGGTGTCATCAGCGAGCGGCCTCGCAGTACGTTAAGCGGATTAGTGTGAGCGACGAAATCTTTCACATACTGAGTGTTAGGTTTCAGAACAATCTCTTCCGGCTTGCCGTGCTGGATCAGCTCACCGGATTCCATGATGGCGATGTTATTGCCGATTTTCAGCGCTTCATCCAGATCGTGGCTGACAAAGACTATGGTCTTATTCAGTTTGCGTTGCAGATCGAGCAATTCGTCCTGCAACTGACTGCGGATCAGCGGGTCGAGCGCCGAAAACGGTTCATCCATCAGCAGGATATCGCTGTCCATGGTAAAGGCACGGGCCAGGCCGACACGTTGCTGCATACCGCCAGACAGTTCGTGCGGCAGCTTGTCTTTCCACTCAGCCAGCCCCACCATTTCCAGTTTTTCCATCGCCCGGCGGCGGCGTTCAGATTTACTGATGCCCTGCATTTCCAGACCAAATGCTGCGTTATCCAGCACAGATAACCAGGGCATCAGGGCAAATTTCTGAAACACCATAGAAATGCGCTCGGTACGCATGTGGCGCAGGCTAGTGGCATCGCAGCTGGCCAGATCGACCATGCCATCGCCGTCCTGCACTTCCAGCTTACCGCGCGAAACCGGGTTCAGGCCGTTGATGGCCCGCAGCAAACTGGATTTACCCGAGCCGGACAGGCCCATCAGGACACAAATCTCGCCTTGCTGCACGTTAAGGCTGACGTTATTGACGCCGACCACATCGCCGGTCTGATCGATGATCTCCTGGCGGCTTTTGCCCTGATCCAGCAGTGCCAGTGACTGCTCGGTATTTTTACCGAAGATGACGTCTAAGTTTTCAATTCGAATGGCAGTCATGTTCAGCCCTCCTGATTTTTGCTGGCCGGGGTTTTACACAGGCGGTCGAGAATAATAGCGACCAGTACAATCGCCAGACCTGCTTCAAAGCCCTGCGAAATGTTCACGGTATTCAGTGCGCGGATCACGGGTTTACCCAGACCATCGGCACCCACCAGCGCGGCAATCACCACCATAGACAGAGACAGCATGATACATTGGGTTATACCCGCCATGATGTTTGGCATTGCCGCCGGCAGTTCTACTTTGAACAGCAGCTTGGAACGTGTCGCACCGAAGGCCTGACCTGCTTCGAGCAGTTCTTCCGGTACGCGGCTGATCCCCAGGTAGGTCAGTCGAATCGGAGCAGCAATGGCAAAAATAATGGTGGAAATTAAGCCCGGAACCACACCCAGACCGAACAGCACCAGGGTTGGGATCAAATATACAAAAGTCGGGATAGTCTGCATCAGATCAAGAATCGGCCGCATCAGGGTATACAGCCACGGCCGGTGCGCTGCCATAATGCCGATGGGCACGCCAACCAGCACTGAAATTGAAGTGGCGGTCAGCACCAGTACAAAGGTTTCCAGCATTTCCTGCCAGTAGCCCAGATTGAGGATCAACAAGAGCGCGACCACCACAAAAGCGACCAGCGAAATACTGCGGTGCAGCGCCCAGGCCAGCAGCGCGGTGATCAGAATCGGCACCGCAGGTGGCATCCACTTAAACACATCCACCAGCATCATGATCAGAGATTCCAGGCTGTAGGAGATGGCGTCGAAAAAGCCGGCCGCATTGAAAGTCAGCCAGTCGACCAGGTTTGCCATCCATTCGCCCAGTGGGATCTTATGATCGGTAATAAAATTCACATTAACTCCTTAAAAGGGGTACAACAAAAGCGGCCGCAGGCGCCAGGTTCAGCACCTGCGGCAAATTATTAAATGTTCAGGTAATTCTTCACGGCGTCAGTGCCCTTGCTGCCGTCGAGAGCAGTCACGTCTTTCAGCCATTTATCCAGCACGGCCGGGTTGTCTTTCAGCCAGGCTTTCGCCGCTGCTGCCGGTTTTTTCTGATCGTTGAGAATGTCACCCATCAGGGTGTTTTCCATCTCCAGGCTGAATGTCAGGTTTTGCAGCAGCTGGCCAACGTTCGGACAGGTTTGCAGGTAATCTTTGCGAACATTGGTAAACACGCTGGCGCCGCCGTAGTTAGGGCCGAAGAAGTCATCACCGCCGTCCAGGTATTTCAGCTCGAAATTATTGTTCATCGGGTGCGGCGCCCAGCCCAGGAAAACCACCCACTGGTCACGGTTCACGGCCCGTTTCACCTGAGAAACCATGCCTGCTTCGCTGGATTCCACCAGACGGAAGTCTTCCAGTCCGAAGGCGTTCTGGTCGATCATGTCCTGAATCAGACGGTTGCCGTCGTTACCCGGTTCAATGCCGTAGATCCGGCCGCGGAATTTGTCTTCGAACTTCGCCAGATCGGCAAAGTTGTGCACGCCGGCATCGTAAACGTATTTCGGTACGGCCAGGGTGTATTTAGCGCCTTCGAGATTGGCGCGCACAGTTTCAACGGTGCCGTTGTCGCGGTATTTGGCAATGTCGCCTTCCATGGTCGGCATCCAGTTGCCAAGGAAGATATCTATGTCACCATTGGCCATGGAAGAATAGGTGACAGGCACAGACAACAGCTGTGTTTTGGTGCTGTAACCCAAACCTTTCAGCACTTCGCTGGTCACGGCTGTAGTGGCAGTGATGTCGGTCCAGCCCACATCAGAGAAGCGAACCGTGTCGCACTGCGCAGCCATTACAGGCTGGGTGCCGGCAGCAAAAAGTGTCGCAAATGCAGTGTACTTGATGGTTTTCTTGATTGTCGTCATGACGTGTCCTTTATCCATATCGTTGCTGTTATTTAGCCTCGTGTTCGGCTGAGGCGTGAGTACAGGCCCGCCTGCTGACTGAAAACAGGCATGCAGTGGCCCTGTGGTGGTGAATATCACCACCACTAAAAGGTGCTGTTGTTCATTGTTGAGCGTTAGTTCGCGTCAGCAGCTTCAGGTTCTTTGCTGCGTTGCTGCTCCTGCCAGTTGTCCGCAATCCAGACCGGCACATGCGCCGCGGGCAGGGCAGGTTTGCCCAGAATCTTATCGGCGGCTTTTTCTGCCACCATGATGGTTGGCGCGTTGAGGTTGCCGTTGGGAATAGTCGGGAAGACAGAGGAGTCGACCACTCGCAAACTGTCGATGCCACGCACCTGGCAGTCACTGTTCAGTACCGCCATGGCATCCTTGTCGCTGCCCATTTTGCAGGTGCAGGACGGGTGATAAGCACTCTCGACGTTTTCACGCACCCAGGCATCAATGGCTTCATCACTCTGGATATTTTCGCCCGGCTGGATCTCCTGTCCTCGGTACGCCGACATTGCCGGCTGGGTCAGTATCTCTCGGGTCAGGCGGATGGTATCGCGCCAGTCCTGCTTGTCCTGCTCGGTGCTGATGTAGTTGAACTCAATACCCGGCTTGGCTTTCGGATCAGCCGATGTCACCCAGATCCGGCCGCGGCTCTCTGGCTTGTTCGGGCCGACATGGACCTGAAAACCGTGACCGTCGAAAGCGGCCTGACCGTCGTAACGCATCGCGGCGGGCAGGAAGTGGTACTGCACATTGGGCCATTTCAGACCGGCACGCGAACGAATGAAGGCGCAGGACTCAAAGTGGTTGGTGGCACCCAGTCCGTCTTTGAACAGGATCCAGCGGGTGCCGATCATGCCTTTGCTGATCAGGCCTAGCTTGCTGTTCAGGGTCACCGGCTCTTTACATGCGTACTGGAAATAGACTTCCAGGTGATCCTGCAGGTTTTCACCCACGCCCGGCAGGTCGTGTTTCACCTCAATACCTGCCTCTTCCAGCACGGTTTTCGGGCCAATGCCCGACAGCTGCAGCAATTGCGGTGAGCCGACCGAACCGGCTGACAGAATCACTTCTTTTCTCGCGGTCGCCGTTTGCACCTTACCGCCGCGTTCAAACTCAATACCGGTGGCTGTTTTGCCTTCCAGCAGGACTTTGCGGCTCAGTACACCGGTCAGTAGTGTCAGGTTAGTGCGCTTCATTGCCCGGCGCAGGTAAGCGTTCGAGGTAGAGGCCCGCACCCCCTGATCCACCGTCATGTGCATAGGGCCGAAACCTTCCTGCTGATAACCGTTGTAATCGTCTGTTGCCGGATAACCGGCCTGCTGACCGGCATCAATAAAGGCCTGATACAGCGGATTGAGCGCCATATCATTACCGTTACAGGTGGCGACCGGGCCGTCTCCGCCGCGGTAGGCATCTTCACCGTCTTTCCATTTTTCAGCCCGGCGGAAGTAGGGCAGACACTCACGGTAGCTCCAGCCAGTCGCGCCGTGCGCTTCCCATTCGTCGAAGTCGCAGGCGTGACCACGGACATACACCATACCGTTGATCGATGAGCTGCCACCCAGCACTTTACCGCGCGGGCAGTGCAGCTGGCGGCCATCCAGGCCAAACTCCGGCTGAGTCTCGAACTGCCAGGCGTATTTATCGCTGTTCATCGGGTACGACAGCGCCGTTGGCATCTGAATAAAAATACTTTTGTCGCTGCCACCGGCTTCCAGCAGCAGCACCTGATGCTCGCCGCTTTCGGTCAGGCGGTCGGCCAGCACACAACCTGCTGAACCGGCACCGACAATGATGTAATCAAATTCTTGCTTCATGGCGTCCCCTTTTCGTCTGTTCTCTTTGGCCTGGCGTGTTTTTTCCACATACGTGGTTACTGGTAAGGGCATTCAAGATCACCCAGTTCAATCAGCACACTCTTGGTCTGAGTGTAATGATTCAGGGTATCCGGGCCGTTTTCGCGCCCGACACCCGAGTGCTTGTAGCCGCCGACCGGCATTTCTGCCGGAGAACCGCCCCAGGTGTTGATCCAGCAGATACCGGCTTCAATGCGAGCGATCAGGCGATGAGCGCGCGACAGGTTCTGGGTAAAAATACCGGCCGCCAGGCCGTAATCTGTATCGTTGGCACGACGAATCACTTCGTCTTCATCACTGAAACGCAGCACAGACATCACAGGGCCAAAAATTTCTTCTTTGACCTGCGGCATGTCATCGGTGCAGTCGGCGAAGATGGTTGGCGCAACGAAGTTGCCTTTGTCCAGACCGTTTTCGGTCACGCGATGACCACCGGCCAGCAGACGGGCGCCGGACTGCTTGCCAGCTTCAATAAAGCCCAGCACTTTTTCCAGATGATCAGCAGAAATCAGGGCGCCAATCTGGGTATTGATATCGCTCGGGTCGCCGACTTTCAGCTTGGCGGTGCGCGCTGCCAGACGAGTCAGGAACTCGTCGTAAACCGCATCGTGAACAAATACTCGGGTGCCGTGCGTGCACACTTCGCCCTGGGTGTAGAAGTTCGCCATCATGGCGGCTGATACAGCGTTATCCAGTTGGGCATCGTCAAACACGATCAGCGGTGACTTACCGCCCAGCTCCATAGTGACGTCTTTCAGGGTACCGGCGGCATCGGCCATCACTTTCTTGCCTGTACCGCATTCACCAGTGAAGGACACTTTGGCGATTTCCGGGTGGCGTGACAGCATCTGGCCGACACGATAATCACCCTGAACCACGTTGAACACACCGTCAGGGACACCAGCCAGGGTATAGATTTCAGCCAGCTTGAGCGCGGTCAGCGGTGTTTCTTCAGACGGCTTGAAAATCATGGCATTCCCGGCAGCAAGAGCGGGAGCAGATTTCCACATCGCGATTTGGATCGGGTAGTTCCAGGCGCCGATACCAGCACAAATGCCCAGTGGTTCGCGTCGGGTATAGAAGAACTGGCCGTGACCGAGATCCTGCTGCTGACCGGACAGGCTTGCTGCCAGACCGGCGTAGTATTCGATCACATCGGCACCCGTCGCAATATCAACTTCCAGCGCTTCCTGCAGCGGTTTGCCTGTGTCCTGCACTTCCAGTGCCGCCAGTTCGTCGTTACGTTCGCGCAGCAGCGCGACCGCTTTCATCAGAATACGGCCCCGTTCGGCACCGCTCATGGCAGACCATTTGGCAAAACCGGCTTTGGCAGATTCAATCGCGCGGGCCATATCGGCTTCAGAAGCCTGGCCGATCTCAGCGATCACTTCACCGGTGGCCGGATTGCGGGTTGCAAAGTGTTCGCCGGAAGTGGCTTGAATGGCTTGGCCGTGAATGTACAGGGATGTCATGGTCATACTGCTTCTCTGCTCCTGTGTCGTGGCTGATGGGGTAGCATCAGTCCCGAAGAATGATGAATGTCTGCTTGTCGGCGCACTGTGATTAAAGATAAGGCGCCAGTTGCTTTTCGAGGTAATCGGTAATGATGGACTGCGCCTGGGTCGGGCTGATACCACCCGGGGTCAATGCCCCCCGCAACCAGATGCCGTCGATCAGTGCGGCTGTGCCCTGGGCGACAAACAAGGCTTTGTCAGCAGGCAGCACTTGCTTTAATTCATGGCGAAGGTGAGACAGCAGGCGCTTTTCGTTAACCCGCTGCAGGCGGTGAAGTTGCGGGTCGTGCATGGCCTGCGCCCAGAAGGACAGCCAGGTTTTGACGACTTTGTTGTCGACCTGATAGCTGTCGAAATTACCGGCGACAATGGCTTTGATCCGGCCCGGGACATCTTTCTTGTCAACGCTCGCCAGGTGTTCCATCACGGTATGCGAAAGCTGGCGCAGTACCGAACGCATAGTTTCTTCCAGCAGACCGTGCTTACCGCCAAAGTAGTGGTTGATGATACCCGGTGACACCCCGGCTTTTCTGCTGATCAGCGCCACACTGGCCCCTGCCAGCCCCACTTCATCTATGGCTGCCATAGTGGCTTCCACTAGCTGTGGTTTTCGGATTTCCGGCATTCCTACTTTGGGCATGATCAGTCACCAATTTTTTTAATTGAACGATTAATTAAAAATAAAATGACACATTGAATGATCTAAGTCAAAAAATGTTTAGTGTTGTAATGTTTAGTTGTGTGATTATTTTTGGTTGTATTCAGTTTATCTTGTTGTTTTTTATTGGTATTAATGAGGTTGTTCTGGTTGGTAAGAAAATATTCAGGTTAATTTGATTTGCTGTCGAATCTTTGGCGTTAACTACGATGATTTTCATGTTTTAAAGTCGTTAACATCCGGATGGTTTTGACTGCGACTGGTACTGTCTTGGACATAAATGGTTCAGTATGTCTTGCGGCTGTCCGGGTTAGGTTTGGTTAGCAGCATCCGGGCCGGCCGCTTCTGCAAATCTGTTGGAACTCCGTCTTACTATTCAGAAACCCTTCCTCTCCTTCAACTGCTACTGTTTTCATTAGGCGGGACCTACACCGCCAGACCCTCGACGAATAACAACAAATGCAGTGGTTAGGCAGAGGTGTAACCATGAAGTACTCACATGTCTTTTTGCTGGCTGTGGCATTAACAGCACTCGCGGGATGTAATGATGACGATGAACCGACAGTCGGGGATAACTCGCCACCTGTTGCGGTTCCCGGTGACTCAGGCGGCGACGGTTCGCCTGTCAACAATCCTGGTGATGGGGGCGGTGACGGCTCAGGCGATGGCCAGCCTCCCGGCGATGGTGATCCTGATCCGGAACCTGATCCGGAACCCAGGGTGGATATCGATGGACTGCCATTACCGGATACCCAAGCCAGTCCGGACTATGAAACCTATGTAGCAGGCCAACCTGGTTACTACACCAGTTTGTCCAGCACCGAATTTAACAACATTCGCTTTACCAGCGTGGCGACGGAAGACAATACACCCAATGATAACGAGTTAAGCAATCCGGTAGCGAAACTGGGCCGGATTCTGTTCTATGATGTCCGCTTATCGGCCAATAGCACAGTGTCCTGTGCCTCCTGCCATCAACAGGAGCATGGCTTCACCGACCCGGCGCAACTGAGCACAGGGTTTGAAGGAGGACACACAGGCCGCCACTCTATGGGGCTGACCAATTCCCGCTATTACGATCCCGGCCGTTTCTTCTGGGATGAACGGGCCGCAACATTGGAAGTTCAGGCGCTGATGCCAATCCAGGATCCGGTAGAGATGGGCATGAACCTGTTCGATCTCGAAACCAAGCTGGGGCAGACCAGTTTTTATGGCCAGTTGTTTACCGAGGCTTTCGGTGATGAAGCCATCACCAGCCAGCGGATAGCCTTTGCAATGTCCCAGTTTATGCGGGCCATGGTGAGTTATGAGTCCAGGTTCGATCAGGCGGTTCAGGCAGAACTGAACAATGATCCGACACCTGTGCTAACCGAGCAGGAACTCAGAGGACTGGATTTGTTTGATTCTCTGAACTGCATTGATTGCCACACCACCACCGCCTTTGTGCTGGACAGAAATCACAACAATGGCTCAGTCAGCAATAATGACCCGGATCAGGGTGTGGGCGGCAATCTGGCCGGATTCTTCAAAACGGGATCGCTGCGCAATATTGCCGTCGGCGCCCCCTACTTCCACGACGGGCACTTGCCTGATTTGATGTCAGTGATTGAGTTCTACAACAGCGGTATCAATAACCACGCTAACCTCAGCCCCGACTTGAGAGACCGCGCCGGACGGCCCGTCAGAATGGGATTAACCCAGGCGGACAAAGAAGCGCTGGTGGCTTTCCTCGAAACCCTGACCGATGACAGCTTCCTGAGTAATCCTATATTCAGTGATCCTTTCCCGCCAGAGGAAGCAGGGACGGGCGCAGAGAGTGAAACTCCCTGATACGTACCGGTTGAGGATGCATAAAAAAACCAGCCCTGGGGCTGGTTTTGTTTGTTTCAGGCTGGCAGCAGGTTATTTTGCCATTTCCGCTTCGGGCTGGCTTTCTTCCAGATCACAGGCGATAAAGCCGCCGGTCTGGTGTGCCCACAAATGGGCATAGATGCCGTTCTTGCTCAGCAGTTCCTGATGGCTGCCTTGCTCAACAATCTGGCCCTGGTCGATGACGATCAGGCGATCCATGGCCGCAATGGTTGATAAACGGTGCGCAATGGCGATAACCGTTTTGCCTTGCATCAGTTGGTACAGGCTTTCCTGAATTGCCGCTTCAACTTCTGAGTCCAGCGCTGAGGTCGCTTCGTCCATCACCAGAATCGGTGCGTCTTTCAGCAGCACGCGAGAAATGGCTATACGCTGGCGCTGACCGCCGGACAGTTTCACACCGCGCTCACCGACCTGTGCATCGTAGCCGGCATTGCCGTGCGGATCGGTCAGTGTTTCAACGAATTCATGGGCGTGCGCCTGACGGGTAGCTGCCAGCAGCTCTTCTTCTGTTGCATCGGGTCTGCCGTAAAGAATGTTTTCACGGATAGAGCGATGCAGCAGAGAAGTATCCTGGGTGATCATCCCGATATTGCCGCGCAGTGAATCTTGCGTGACATCGGCGATGTTCTGGCCGTCAATGCGGATGGCACCGGATTCCAGGTCGTGAAAACGCATCAGCAGGTTGACCAGCGTTGATTTACCGGCGCCAGAGCGGCCGACCACACCCACTTTCTCACCGGGCTTGATATGCAGATTCAGCTGCTCGATAACGCCTTTGTCTTTCTCGCCATAGTGGAAGCTGATGTTATCGAATTCAATGCCGCCCTGAGTCACATCAAGTGGCTGCGCATCGGCCTTGTCTTCAATCGATACCGGCTTAGACAGGGTTTTCATGCCATCGACGACTGTACCAATGTTTTCAAACAGCGCACCGATTTCCCACATGATCCATTTAGACATGCCCTGCACCCGCAGCGCAATACTGATAGCCACGGCAATAACACCCACAGTCACGGCACTGTTCATCCACAGCCCAATCGAGACAGCAGCTATCACGAACAGCAGCAGGTAGTTAATGGCATCGACACTCAAAATGAATTTGGTTGCCAGGCGCATCTGGCGGTATACCGTATCCAGAAAACCCTGCATGCTTTCTTCGGCATATTCGGTTTCACGGTTGGTGTGCGAGAACAGTTTCACCGTGGTGATATTGGTATAGCTGTCGACAATACGGCCGGTCATCATAGAACGGGCGTCGGCCTGCTCGGTGGCGATTTTTTTCATTTTCGGTACGAAGTAGAACTGAATACCGACATAGGCCATCAGCCATACCAGAATAGGCAACATCAAAATGATATCGGCATTTCCCATCATGACAATCATGGCGGTGAAATACACGCTGATGTAAACCAGCACATCCACCATTTTCATCACGGTTTCCCTGACGGCCAGCGACGTCTGCATCACTTTGGTCGCAAGGCGTCCGGCAAAATCATCCTGATAAAACGAGACGCTCTGGCGCAGCAGATAGCGGTGTGCCAGCCAGCGGATCGACATCGGATAGTTCCCCAGCAGGGTCTGGTGCATGATCATTGAGTGAGTGAAAGCAAGGAAGGGGATCAGCACCACAATCAGCAGACCCATCATCCAGAGTTTTCCGCTCTCTTCGGCCAGAAAAGTGTCAGGTGAGTGTTGAGCCAGCAGGTCAACCAGCTGACCCATGAAGCCTAATAAAGTAACTTCAACAATGGCAATACAGGCGCTGAGAACAGACATTGCCAATAATGGCCAACCGAAACCACGTGTATAGTAGCGGCAAAATGCCAGCAGGCTGCCCGGGGGCTGCTGAGGCGTTTCGTCCGGGAAAGGCGCCGTCAGTTTCTCAAAGAATTTAAACATAAATTATTGATTCCAATTGTGCATGTGACGCAATAGGCGATAGCCTTAAAGGATGGCCGTAAGCATTACGGCTGAACACTGTTTACTTTTTGAGTGTTCTTTAATGTGTCAGAAATAACGGCAATATTTTATCAGAATCTGACCATAATGATGCATCAATTTTAGGTGTCCGGCGTGAATAGGCGAACAGAATGTCTGACAGTCAGCTTCAGTTAAAGATAAACATGCTGAGGTCCGGATTTGAACAATCCCAGGATCAAGCATTGACGGTAAGTTTGCCAGCAGGCAAACACCTTGCTCTTTCCGGCCGCTCGGGTAGCGGAAAATCAAGTCTGTTACAAGTACTGGCTGGTTTACAGCCTGCCAGTTCAGGTCATTTTCTGTGGCAGGGGCAGGCAATCAGCCCCGGCAATTTACGCTGGTGGCGGCAGCAATTCTGCTATTTACCGCAAACGCCAGTGATGGGGGGCGAAACGGTGGGGGATGTCTTACGGCTGCCATGGACACTGAAGGCGGTGAAAGGCGATATCCCCGACGATAAACGCTGTGCGGATCTGCTGTTGTCACTGGATATTGCCCATGGGCTGGACAAAGCGGTCAGTGCGTTGTCCGGGGGCGAAAAGCAACGGGTCGCTATTGCCCGGGCACTGTTGATGGACCGGCCCATCTGGCTGCTGGACGAGCCAACCTCGGCGCTGGACAGTACCAGCCGTGATAAGGTGATGGCTCAGCTGGCGTTACAGCCACTGACGTGTGTGTCTGTGTCCCATGATCCTCACTGGCTGGCATCGGCCGAGTATCAGATTGAACTGGGAGTCAGTGATGAATAATGCTGTTGCGATTTCAAACCTGTCGCTGGCCGGTTTTTATCTGTTGCTGCTGGTGCCGCTGGCGCTGTTTTACCGCTGGCAATTGGGACTGAGTCAGTCGACCGTCACTGCCGTGCTTCGCATGACCTTGCAGCTTGCTGTGGTGGGTTTGTATCTGCAAACCCTGTTTAATTTCCAGCATCTCGGTCTGAATCTGTTATGGCTGGCTATCATGGTGACAGTGGCAGGTTTCAGTATCTGCCGCCGTGCGGGGATTGCGATCGGAAAAGCCACACTGGCCGTGATCACTGGCTTGCTGGTGTGTTTGTTTGTGGTGCTGCCGCCTATGCTGTTGGGTTTGATTCATGCCGATCCCTGGTGGCAGGCGCAATACCTGATCCCGGTCGCCGGAATGATTCTGGGTAATGCTCTGACCGCCAATGTACTGGCGCTGGAGCGCTGGTATGCCAGCCTGAAAGAGAAAAATAACGAGTACCAGTTTTATCTGGCAATGGGTGCGCCGCATCCGATCCAGCCGTTTCAGCGAGAGGCGGTCAAAGCGGCGTTAATGCCGCAGTTAGCCAGTATGAGCACACTGGGAATCGTGGCCTTGCCGGGTATGATGACAGGTCAGATCCTCGGTGGCACAGAGCCTGTGCTGGCGGTGAAGTATCAGCTGGCGATCATGATCGCCATTCTTGTTGCCGTCTCTGTGAGTGTGGCGGTCACCTTAGGCATGATGAGCCGGTTTGCCTTCAACCGCTATGGTCAGTTAGTGCTCTAGGATCATCGAATCAATCTGTGCTCTCAGCCATTGCACAAAACAGTCAATGGCTGCAGAGTGGCGATGGCTGATCAGGTAATAACCCGCATTGGCCTGCAGGGGGGCAAACGGTGACACCAGCCGGCCTTTGTTGACGTCATCACCTATCAATGCCTGCCGCGCCATGGCGACCCCCAGTCCGGCTTCGGCGGCTGCCATTGCCATGTCTGTCCGGTTAAAAAAGTGGCCGCGCCGGCTGTCGGCCTGTATGTGCATGCTGTTAAACCAGTAGCGCCACTCGGTATCCCGCTCCGCCTGACGCCACGGCATCGCATCATGCAGTAACGTCACCTGGTGCCAGGCTTGCGGATGCAACCAGTCGAACTTTGCCTGATAGTCGGGACTCATGACCGGCAGCAGGGATTCCGCCATCAACAGGCTGGTTTTGCCGTCATCTTTAATTTCGTCATCACGGCGGTAATCAATCACTAAATCGCAATCTGTGTCCCGGCTGTCGACCAGAGCGCCATCGGCGTATGTCTGGATATTGATGTCAGGGTAGTGCTGATAGAAATCATGCAATCTGGGCACCAGCCATTTGAAGGCAAAGGAAGGGGTAAGCCTGAGGCGAATTTCCCCCTCGGGTTGGCGATCAGTCTGAAGCTCTCGAATAACCTCGGCAATATCAGTCAGGCTCCGGCTGACAACCTGATGCAGCCGCTGGCCCTGTTCGGTCAGGGTGATCCCTCTGGCATGACGTTGAAACACCGGGAAGCCAAGTTGCTGCTCCAGCTGCCGTATTTGCTGGCTGACCGCACCTGTCGTGATATGTAACCGACTGGCTGCACCGGTAAAGCTGGTGGTTCTGGCGGCGACATCAAACGTGGCCAGCGCCGCCAGCAGGTTGCCTTTTATCACAGACATATTCTCTTTATCTCTTCGGGTCGCGCTGACATTGCCAGTCAGCTAGGCTTTGACTATCAGCTTATAGAAAAACTATACGCTGATGTTAATAATTATCGATTGTTAAGGCGATGTAAATCGCGCAATCTGCGCTTTTATTAAGGTATGGAGAGCGTATTGGCGTTTTCTTACCGCCACCCAGCCACAGCGAAGAGAGAAACGTATGGAAGTCATTGTATTAGGAAGCGGTGTTGTCGGGCTGACGTCAGCCTGGTATCTGGCGCAGAACGGGCATCAGGTGACGGTTATTGACCGCCAGTCCCGCAGTGCAGAAGAAACCAGTTTTGCTAATGCCGGGCAGATTTCCTACGGCTACTCTTCACCGTGGGCAGCGCCTGGCATTCCGGCGAAAGCCATTAAATGGCTGGTACAAAAACATGCGCCGCTGAAAATCAAACCGTCGTTATCGCCGGATTTGTACAGCTGGATGGGTAAGATGCTGGCCAATTGCAACTATGTCAGCTATCAGCGCAATAAAGCCCGCATGTTACGTGTTGCAAATTACAGCCGGGAAAGTTTGATTGAGCTGCGTCAGCAACATGATTTGCAGTATGAAGGCCGTCAGCAAGGCACCTTGCAGTTGTTACGTACCCAAGCTCAGCTTGATGCGGTCGGTAAAGATATTCAGGTATTGGAAGAAAGCGGTATACGCTTTGAACTGCTGAACGTGGCCGGATGTATTGCTGCAGAGCCCGCGCTGGCGAAAGTGCGTGAAAAAGTCGCGGGCGGCTTGCGATTGCCGGATGATGAGACCGGCGACTGTTATAAATTCTGCCAGCAACTGACCGCTCTGGCTGAGCAGGCCGGTGTCACTTTTGTGTTTGATACCCAAATTAAAGGACTGCGCCATGAAGCGGGGCGCATTGTGGCTGTCGATACCGATAAAGGCGAGTTCAAAGCCGATGCTTATGTGGTGGCGCTGGGCAGTTACTCAACAGCTATGCTGGGCACCTTAGGTATGCAACTGCCGGTTTACCCGGTCAAAGGGTATTCACTGACCATGCCGCTGAAAGACAGTGACGGCGCCCCTGTATCGACCGTGATTGATGAAACCTATAAAGTCGCTATGACACGGTTCGATAACCGTATCCGTGTGGCTGGTACGGCCGAGCTGGCGGGCTTTAATTTGCACCTGACCGAGCAGCGCAAAGAAACCATCGCCATGGTGGTCAATGATCTGTTTCCTGAAGGCGGCGATCTGAACCAGGCCGAGTATTGGACTGGCCTGCGTCCGATGACACCGGATGGCACCCCGGTTATAGGCAAGACGCCTTTTGATAATCTTTACACCAATACCGGGCACGGCACGCTGGGCTGGACCATGGCCTGTGGTTCGGGTCGCCTGCTGGCCGATATTGTCAGTGGCAATGACACGGATATCGACACAGACGGCTTATCGATTCACCGTTATCTGCACACTGCAGGTTAATGTTTTCACCCGGTCAGGCTGTCAGCGCCTGACCGGGGTCTTTCCTTTTCCCCTTTCTTCACTAAGCTTCATCTCTTCGCATGCTGGCCCCGTCACAGGTTCACCCCTCCATCGCCTGGCTGTCCGGCGCGTGAGTGATTCAGTGTCAGTAGCCAATTCATCCCAGTCATTGGACTGATCCTATGCTAAAGCTTTGATATGACATTGGTTGTACTGTATCTTTACGGGCTTTATCACCATGAGGCGCAGGGTATCCTGGCGTTATCTGGTTATCTGAATTAACAAACAAAGGCAGTGCGCCGCACTATCTCTGGGAAAGAGCGTGTCAGGAAAAGAGCGTGCCAGGGAAGAGAGTGGCCTAGTGTGAATCAGGGATATCTGAATAAATGCATAAACGATATGTGATGCCAGCTGTGGCAATGATGTTGACCTTGTCGGGCTGTTCTTCCATCAGTGAAGAAGAATGCCGGCTGGGTGATTGGCATCAGATAGGATTGGCCGATGGTCAGAAAGGGAAAAAGAATTACTCGGCCATTTACAGTGAAGAATGCGCTGAATATGGTGTATCTGTGGATCTGAAATCTTACCAGCAAGGTCGCCGCGAAGGATTAACCTCATACTGTACTTACGAAAATGGCACTTTGGTGGGTCAGTCCAATGCAAGCTATGACAATGTCTGTCCGGCTGATTTAGCCAGGGATTTTCTGTCAGGCTATACGCCGTACCATAATCTGGCGCAAGCGCAATCCAGGCTAAGCTCGGCAGAAAGCAGTGTGAATAGCTATAAAGCGAGGCTGGAAGAGGACACGCTGTCCAGTGATGACAGAAAAACATTTAAAGCGGAGCTGAAATCGGCCAAGTCGCGGATGGAACGGGCGGAGTTTGACGTTAACCGTTTTGAATATGAGCTTGCTGTTCATAAGATTGACAGAGAAATGGGTCAGATACATAGCCAGCTGAGCTCGGATAACCTGCCTCAAACGCAAAAGACAGCGCTGAATCAACGTCTTGCCAGTCTGAACAATCAGCGAAAATACTACGAGACTTTATCAACCACTGAAAACACGATTCAGAATATCAAAAACATTGCTGATTTATTTTGAATGTGACTGAGTGGCTTTTCGCCGTGCTTTCTGTGGATGGCCGTTAACTGCTTTTGTCCGTTTTCCTGCTTTGCCCTCATGCGTTTTATGGATTCCCGCGATTTGCGGGAATGACATTATCTTATGATTTTTATGAGATCGCCTGAGGGGAAAGTGAATTGTGCGATCGTCTCAGCGAGAGATACCTGACTGATATTTAATCAGTAGCCAAAGCGCTGTGAGTATCAGAGAGCAGTATGTAACCTTCCCGATAACCTGAAACCTTCCTTAGTGTTTATTATCATTAGATTTATTTTTAATGAATTTAATGTCTGATTTTTGTAGGAAACACAGTTTAAATTAACAGTTTTATCATTAGATCAAGGATCTTGTTGAGGTCAGCGTTGTGATCTTGAGTTAAAACTTTAATTTTTGTTGCATAGCATGTATGCGCATAACTTGAAGTCTGCCTAGGTTTAACAAAATAACTCCAATTTAACATTCTTGTAACCTTGTGTTTCGTCAACAATGTGTTGGCTAACAACACACAAGGAGTCACACACATGCAAGTATGCATAACAACAAAAAAGACGCTTCTCGCCACTCTCATCAGCTCAACCATGTTGACCGGTTGTTATTGGGATGACCCGAAAGAAGCCGCGGCTTACGTCAGTAGCGAAATTGAACATCAAGATGTGGTAGAGCATTTGGTGGCGTTGGAAGCGCGTGCCACGCCGACATCGGATGGCAGCTCTGTGACCCGTGCTGCCGGCTCAGACGGATACCAGTATTCCGTTGATTACATTATCGAAGTGATGAAAGAACACGGCTATAAAGTGTCTACTCAGGAGTTTGATTTCCGCGCCTGGGAAGAGCTGGCCGGAACCAAGCTCAATGTTGACGGCGTTGATCTGATTAGCACTCGTGAGGCTGGTGAAGGTGTTGAAGCAGACTACGCAGTGATGTCCTATTCAGGTGATTCGAATGGTCAGCTGGCGGGCGACATCGTATTTGTCACGCCGGATTTCAACTTTGACAGCCCGAATTACGATGATACCGATGGCTGTGACGCCACCGATTTTGACGGTAAAGCGATCACCGGGAAAGTGGCGGTGATCCAGCGCGGTGGCTGTGACTTCACGACGAAAGTGGTGAACGCGCAAAATGCAGGTGCCAAAGCGGTGATCGTCTTCAACCAAGGCAATGATGAAGGCCGTAAGGCTGTGGTTAACGGTACGCTGGGCAGCGATACGGCGGCGACAGTACCTGCCTTTGGCGCCCGCTATGATATCGCCAGACAGTGGTTCGATTTAAGCCAGACTCAAGCTGTACCCGTGGCATTGGCTGTCGATGTCAAAGACGAAATGGTCGTGACCCAGAACGTGATTGCGGAAACCAGACGCGGTAATCCGAATCAGGTGGTGATGCTGGGGGCGCATCTGGATTCAGTGCCGGAAGGACCTGGTATCAACGATAACGGTTCAGGCACAGCCGGTTTGCTGGAATATGCGATTACGCTGGCTGACACCAGAGCACCGGTGAAAAACAAAGTCCGCTTCGCGTGGTGGGCGGCAGAGGAAGCAGGCTTAGTCGGTTCTGAGTATTACACCAACGAGTTGTTTGCCCCTATCTATGATCAGGCTCAGAACGAGATTCTGGCAGAGCTGGGACTGGAAGATCCCAGCCAGCTGACAGAAGAACAGATTGAGCTGGTTGAAGCGCGCTACACTAAGCTGAACAAAGTGAAGCTGTACCTGAACTTTGACATGATCGGTTCGCCAAACTACATCTTCGGTGTCATGGACGGCGACTTGTCGGATACCAAAGACAGCCCGGACAATGCCTATACCGGTGATTTCAAGCCGCCATACGGCACGTCCGACATTGAAGCGACATTCAATGAGTTCTTTACGGCAAAATCTGAGTTCACTGTGCCTCAGGCGCTGTCTAAACGTTCAGATTACGCCGGCTTTGCCGATTGGGGTGTGGCGTTCGGCGGCCTGTTCACCGGCGCTGAGAAAGTGAAAACCGCGCAGGAAGTGGATCAGTTTGGTGGTGAAATTGATGTGGCTTACGACAGATGTTATCACCAGGCCTGTGATGATCTGAACAATGTCAGTCAGAAAGCCTTGTTCGTTAATACCCAGGCTCTGGCCTATGTCACGACTTACTATGCGTTCAGCAAGCCACTGTTCCCTGAAGTGGAAGCGCCTGCCGCGAAAACCATGACGCGCATGCCAAGTGACCTGAAACCGACGCAAAAACTGCGTATCGGTGAGAAGCTGAAAGCCGCAGAGAGCCATTCGGACCACGGTCATTTCCACGGTGACTTTGATCAGGATCGCCAGTAATCATCGGCCATTAACCCTGAACAGAAACAGCCACGCATCTGCGTGGCTGTTTTTTTATGCACGGTACAGTATTACTCGGCCGTAATAATAGCCATCACCAGTTTACCGTCTTCGCGGATCGGACCGTCTTCTTTCGCGCCCAGGGTATATTCAAACACGCCGGTTTTCATCCCGCCATCTTCACCGTGGAGCATCAGCATCAGCATCTCGCCGGTATCGACAGGTTCCATGAGAATGGCGACTACATCCTGGTTCATCCCTTTTTTGACTGGTGCATAACCCACCACAGGTCCGGGCTTCATGTCTTTATTAGTGCGATGTACAACCAGCCAGCCATTCGCATCGGATTCGATCATTGCCGCCGTTACTGTGCCTTCAGAGACATCCTGATTAGCGCCTTTTACACTGTTCGCGGCATGTGCTGCGGCCGTTGTCCCGAAAAAAGTGATTGCCAGACTCAACATCAGTGACTTTTTAACTATTGTTTTCATTTCTTCATCCTGTTTTGTCATGTGATTGATTTGAAAAGCAGCCAGCCATTTTTCTGTTAACAATCCCAGTATGGTTCAGAGTTTGGCAGGGTTCACAAAAAGGCTTCTGAATCCATCGGCCAGAAGTGTAACATTTTGTTTCCTAATCAAGGGGGGCATTATCTCTCAGGGTAACTCTTGCAGGGTTTGGCCGTGATTCGATGACAGGAAAAGTGAGTGTTTTGAGGTTTTCAGTGACTTTTTGTTATTGGAGCCATCTGATTATGTAGTATTAGTCAAACGGTTGAATAATAAATGTATTTTATATGTGCAAGTGACCATATGATGAGGAGCATGATGATTTTAGGGCGGGGTCAGACAACCTGTTCTGGTCACATGTACAAATCGTACTTGTAATTTGTCACTGTGAATGGGTGTTAAATGTCCAATAAATATCAATTTTTCTGTGTGCCGAATACCGCTCGAAAAGCGTTTACCTACCTGAATATGTCCTCCCCTACGTTTGCTGAAGAGAAACAGGCATTACTGCTTCAGGGATTAGAGGTAGAAGATGATGTGATTTATGCCTCCAGCGCGGAAGACGCCGTCGATAAGTTTCGCTCAAACTATGTCTATCACCTGGAAGAGTACAATGCATCAACAAACATCTTTTACACTTTGCTCCATGCCTTTCGATGGCTGAAAGCTAAGCTGGCGGGCAAAAGTTAGTTGTCATTATGTCAGTGGGGAAACGCTGAACATAGCGTGAGTGTACTCAGGTGATGTGGCAATAAAAGCTGTTGATGTGAGCCTGCGAGATGGCTCTTGTCGATACGGGTGAGAAGAAAAACCGCTGAATTAACAGCGGCCTTTTTTGGCTTGTCCTGGCGGGCAGAAGCTGCCTTTACTACCGTGATGGTGATCATCGTAGTCGCCATTAGTGCTAGCTTTGATATTCACACCGTCTACTTCGCCCTCTACATGAGTCAGTTGACAACCGGTAAGAGACAAGCTGATGGCCAGCAAGCCGAATAGAGTGAATGATTTCATTGTTTACGCCATAAAACGGGGAAAAGCGGGCACTCTAAATGATTTTCGCAAGGCCTGTGTTAGCCTGATGTCAATGATTGCTGAGCCTGTCAAAATCCGCTTCTGGCAGGATAATCTGACAATATTGCGAAAAATTAGTTTTCACTCTGGTAAAAAGTTCTGCAAAGGCCTTGTAAACTGATAGTAACCATTGAAATTGCGACCTTCTTCGTTGGCTACCTGTCAGGAGGCAAACATGAAACGGGTCTTTTATATCAGTGATGACCTGGATGAGCTTGAGCTGGTGGAACATGAGCTTGAACTGAGTGGTTTTACTTCTCCGCAAATCCATGTTCTCAGTAACAAAGATGCTGATGTGTCGAGCCACAAGCATTTGCATCCGGTGCAATCTGTGATGCGCAATGACGTTGTACACTCAACTGAAATTGGCGCCGTGATCGGGGCGATTGCCGCAGCGGGCGTCTTAATTGCGGCCTATGCCTCCGGGGTGACGGATGCGGTTGGCTGGGCACCTTTCATTTTACTGGCCATTGCAATTTTGGGATTCATTACCTGGGAAGGGGGATTGTTTGGCTTCCAGGAGCTGCATTATCAGTTCCGCCGGTTTAAAAATGTCTTGAAATCCGGCAAGCATGTCTTAATGGTGGATGTTGAGCCGGAGCAGGAACTGCAGCTGGCCAGTATTACGCTGGCGCACGACAAACTCAAACCTGCCGGAACCGGGAAATCTCCTCCGCACTGGGTGGTCGCCATGCAGCAAAAATGGCAGCGTATGATGAAAACCTTGCCTTAACGACATTCTTCCGGCGCTGGCAAGGTGTCTGCCGGGTCATTATCCGCCCGGCAGACTGAAAAACCATTCTCTGAGGGCAAAGATATAGCTTGCTTCGCTCGCCATCAGACCTACCAGGACGAGCAGGACTAAGGGCGGAAGGAAAATGGTATACACCAAAGCGAGCCTTTCCCAGCGCATGTGCATGAACACCGCGGCAATCAGCCCGGCCTTCAGTGCCATAAACAACAGAATAAGGCTCCATCGTAACATGCCCTGCAAATGGAAATAGTCGACCAGGTATGAAAACGTACTGAGCACAAACAGCAGCCCCCATACTTTAAGATACAGGCTGATTGGATGCTGCTGCTTCACTGAATCATGAGTGAGTTCAGAATGTGCCATCATAGCCTCCTTGACGGTTGGCCTGAGCTACCACAGATAGAAAAAGGCGAATATAAATACCCACACCAAATCAACGAAATGCCAGTACAGTCCGGTGATTTCAACAATCTCATATCGTCCGCCCTGGATGCCGGCGGCATGGGGGTCCACACCTTGTTTGTCATATTTCCCCAGAGCGACCCGAATGGCGACGATTGTCAGATACAGCACACCGACACTGACATGCAAACCGTGAAAACCTGTGATCATGAAAAAGGCCGCGCCAAACTGCGACGCGCCATCTTCATTCCCCCACGGCCGAACCCCTTCAGCAATCAGTTTGCTCCATTCGAACGCCTGCATACCGACAAAGGTCAGCCCCAGTAACGCGGTGATCAGCATCAGCAAGGCGGTGGACCAGCGCTTTCCCTGATAGCCGCAGTTGACGGCCATCGCCATGGTTCCACTGCTGGTGATCAGCACAAAGGTCATAATGGCAATCAGGATCAGCGGGATGGAGTGACCGGCAATGGTTAAGGCAAAGACCTCGCTGGTCGGTGGCCAGATATCCGTTGTGGTCATACGGACCGACATATAGCCCACCAGAAAACAGCCGAACACAAAGGTGTCGCTGAGCAGAAAAATCCACATCATGGTTTTGTTGGCCGAGACGCGAAATGCCGCACGATCGCCGGCATAGTCGTTGACGACCCCTGTCCAACCTGTTTGGCTGCCCAGGGTTGGCGTCCGGGATGGTTGGGTTTCACTCATAATCAAGACCTCTCGTTCTGCCGGCTGTGCGGATCAGGTCAATCGCAGTAAGCCCAGCAGAAACAGCCAGATGAATAACAGGAAATGCCAGTACCGTGCGCAGAGCTGCAGCCATAAATGCAGATTGTCTCTTTGCCCCCGCCAGACCTGATACACCACCACACCCAGTGCCAGTACTCCGCCGATAATGTGCAGTGCATGCAGGCCAGTCAGGAGATAAAAAAAGCTGTTAGCCGGGTTCGCCAGCACGCCCTGATTGTTCTGGACCAGCGCCTGCCAGGCCCATAACTGCGCCAGAATAAAGCCGAGCGTGAAGCAGACCGCCATGATCAGCTCTGTCTGGCAGGCGGCAAGGGCCGGCAGCAAACGGGCTTTGCGGCCGGCAAGGTGCATGGCCACACAGCCCAGTACCAGCAGTGATGTACTCAGCATCAGTTGCCACGGCTCGTTGAGCGCTTGCCAGTCACTCAGCGTGTGGCGGATGTAATAGGCCACGGTAAACAAGAAAAACAAGGCGCCGATAACGCCCATGAGTACCCACAAACCGGTCGAGGCAATCGCATAGGTGCTGGCCGGCTGGTAGTGCGCATTCGGGGCCGGACTCAGGTTGCCCGACGCCAGTGTCGAGAGTGCAGGCTTACGGCTCATGTTTTGGACTCCTCAGGCTCGCTGCCGGGCTCATCCGTTGGGATATCGTCGGGCGGCAGGTTCTGCGGCAGGTAATCTTCTTTGGCACCGGGCACGCTGAAATCATAGGCCCAGCGATACACCACAGGGAGCTCATCGCCCCAGTTACCATGTTTAGGAGGCGTATCAGGGGTTTGCCACTCCAGTGAGGTGGCACGCCAGGGATTGCCGCCCACAGCCTGTTCATGGCGCCAGCTCCAGTACATGTTGTAAATAAACAGCAGTTGCGCCGCCCCGACAATCAGGGCCGCGATAGTAATGAAGGCATTGAGCTGCTGCGCCGATTCGGGAATAAAGCTGTAATCTTCCCAGGCGAAATAGCGCCTTGGCATTCCCATCACACCGAGATAGTGCATAGGGAAATAAATGGCGTAGGTCCCCAGGAACGTAAACCAGAAATGGATATGGCCCATGGTGTTGTTCAGCATTCTGCCGGTGACTTTGGGGTACCAGTGATAGAGCCCGCCGAAAATGGCCAGGATCGGTGACACGCCCATCACCATGTGGAAATGGGCCACCACAAAATAGGTGTCCGATAAAGGAATATCGACCACCACATTGCCCAGAAATAAGCCGGTCAAGCCGCCGATCACAAAGGTGCTGATAAAGGCCAGAGCGAACAGCATCGGCAGCGTGAGATGAATATCGCCTTTCCAGAGCGTGAACAGCCAGTTATAGACTTTAATCGCAGTCGGAACAGCGATCACCAGGGTGGTGATGGCAAAGAAAAAGCCGAAGTACGGGTTCATGCCGCTGACATACATATGGTGCGCCCAAACGACAAAGCTCAGTATCCCTATGGCCAGAATGGCCCATACCATCATCTTGTAGCCGAAGATGTTTTTGCGGGCATGAATGCTGATTAAGTCCGACACTATGCCAAAGGCAGGCAAGGCGACTATGTAGACTTCAGGATGACCAAAGAACCAGAACAGGTGCTGGAACAGGATAGGGCTGCCGCCACCGTGCTCGGTGAGCTGTCCCATGGAGATCACCGCAGGCATGAAGAAACTGGTGCCGAGCAGTTTATCGAACAGCATCATCACCGCACTGACAAACAGGGCAGGGAAGGCCAGCAAGGCCATGGCTGAGGCGGTAAAAATGCCCCAGACGGTCAGAGGCATGCGCAGCAGTGTCATCCCCCGGGTCCGTGCCTGCAGCACAGTGGTGACATAATTCAGCCCGCCCATGGTGGCGGCGACGATAAACACCGCCAGCGAGATCAGCATCAGCACTATGCCCCAGTCGGTGCCGGGTGTGCCGGGCAAAATGGCCTGCGGCGGATAGAGGGTCCAGCCAGCGCCGGTCGGGCCGCCGGTGACAAAGAAGCTGGCCAGCAATATCAGTGATGCCAGCAGATAAAACCAGAAACTGAGCATGTTCAGGAAAGGGAACACCATGTCTCTGGCGCCCACCATGAGCGGAATCAGGTAGTTACCAAATCCGCCCAGAAACAGCGCCGTCAGCAGGTAAACTACCATGATCATGCCGTGCATGGTCAGCGCCTGATAATAGCTATTGGCATCAATGAAATCGAAGGTGCCGGGAAAGCCCAGCTGCAGGCGCATAATCCAGGACATGACCAGGGCAATCAGGCCCATAAAAATGGCGGTCAGAGAATACTGAATGGCAATGACCTTATGATCCTGGCTCCAGATATACTTGCTCCAGAACGATTGCGAATACCCGGAGCTGTGTTGGTGAGTCTGTGCTGTCATATCTCCTCCCGTCGCGAGCACTACTGCGCCAGAGACTGGATATAAGCGATCAGGGCATCGATTTCCTGATCATTCAAAATATACGCAGGCATGACCGCAGGGTAGCCTTTTACCAGTTCGGCTTTGGCATCCAAAATGGCCCGTTTCAGATAAGCTTCGTCGGCCTGAAGCTGTGTATCATCCGACATGATTCTTGTATTGCCGTACAGCCCTTGCCAGGTCGGGCCGATGCCGGGCTTACCGTCGTGACTGTGGCAGGCAATACAGCCGTTGACTTGCGATAACGTCTCGCCCATCGCAATCAGATCGGCTGGTGAGAGTGCCTCGCCACTCGCGGTCGTGTCTGCGGGGCGCTGGGTTTGGGCAAACGTCGGCTGTGCGGCCAGCCAGCGGCCAAACTCTGCTTCGTCCTCAACCACAACACGCCCGCGCATATTGAAATGCCCGACACCACAGAGTTCGGCGCAAAGAATGTCAAACTGTCCCCGCTCAGTGGGTCTGACCCAGAAATGGGTGACAGTGCCGGGAACCAGATCCATTTTTGCCCGGAACTGAGGCACGTTGAAATCATGGAGGACGTCTTTGGATCGCAGCAGCACTTTATAAGGGGCGTACAGGGGCAAGTGCAGCTCGGGTAACAGAATGATCCGATCATCTGCCCCGGCAGGATCATCCGGGTCAATGCCTAACGGGTTGGTATTGGATACAAACCGGGTGTCACTTTTGCCCAGCTGAGCGTCATCACCGGGAAAACGGAATCGCCAGCGCCACTGTTCACCGACGACTTCGACAATCCGTGCCTCATCAGGCACGCTGACAAATTGCCCGTACACCACCAAGCCCGGGGCCAGTAAAGCGATAATGCCGACAGAGGTAATGCCGATCAGCCAGGCTTCCAGTTTTTTGCTGTCGGGCTGAAACTGGGACTGGCGGCCGGGCTTATGCCTGAAGCGAATGACCAGCCAGGCAAGCACCAGGTTCAGAACGATAAAAAACGCCCCGGTAATGATGAGCGTCAGGTGCAGCGCATTATCTATCTCCCCCCAATTTGACGCAGCCGGCGTCAGCCACCAGGGGCTGTAGATATGGAAGGCAATGGATGCAAAGACAATAATGATCAGGGCAATGGCTATTGCCATATATCACCTTTTACCGAAATTGGTCGCATCCATGAGAGGAACAAAAATCGGTAACCCGAACCCTGAAAGTCAAACCGTGTTGTTGCCCGCGCAGTGAAGGCTTTATACACAGCTGCCGGTCAGAAAAAGACAAAGTGGCTGTGCTTGATAGTCATATTGATTAAAAGCTTAGTGGACATCACCATGCTGTGCGAGTGATCTGGGGGCTTTCTCTGCAGACGGTTCGTAAATGAGAAAGCTGGGTTTCACTGAAAAATGTTTTACTATGAAAGAGGTTACTCAGGCACAATCGCCTGATAGTCAATAAGATAAGCTTTCCCAAAAATGAGGAGGGGATGTGGCTGGTGCAAGTTTGTTAACCTTGCTGGATGATATTGCAACCGTGCTCGATGACGTTGCTGTAATGAGTAAGGTCGCGGCCCGGAAAACCGCCGGGGTGCTGGGGGACGATCTGGCCCTGAATGCCCAGCAGGTGGCCGGGGTCAGAGCGGAACGTGAAATCCCTGTGGTGTGGGCGGTGGCAAAAGGCTCGTTTAAAAATAAGCTGATCCTGGTACCGGCGGCCCTGTTAATCAGTGCTGTTGCTCCCTGGCTCATAGTGCCACTGCTGCTGATTGGCGGTTTGTTTTTGTGTTTTGAAGGGGCAGAAAAAGTCATTCACAAACTCACCCATGATGATGCGGAAGAAGAGCTGAAAGATCATGATCAACTGCCTGAAGGCATGGATCTTGATGAATACGAGCAGAACAAGATCAAAGGCGCTATCAGAACCGATTTTATCCTGTCTGCCGAAATTATCGTGATTGCATTAGGCACCGTTCAGGGCATGTCACTGATGACGCAATTGCTGGTGGTCAGCCTGATTGCCCTGACCATGACAGTGGGCGTTTATGGCCTGGTGGCCGGGATAGTCAAACTGGATGATGGCGGTTTTTATCTGGTGAAACAGCATCAGGAGAAAAGCCTGTTGCACCGTTTTGGTCAGCTGTTGATCGCCGCCGCGCCTAAGCTGATGAAGTTACTGGCCGTTGTCGGCACCATCGCCATGTTTTTGGTCGGCGGCGGTATCGTGGTTCACAGCATTCCCGATTCGCATCACTGGCTGACGTTTTTAACGGAACGGCTGCATGCTCTGCCCGGCGCGTCATGGCTGGTGCCTATGATGACCAACCTGATAATCGGTATCGTTGCGGGCTTGCTGGTCCTGGCGGTTGTTTCGGCCTGGCAGCGTTTGCGCGGGAATCAGGCAGCATAAATCATTGACTTAAGGTATGCTGATGTCAGCTTGAGATGTAAGTATAAGAATGAAGATGACGAAAAAACCAAGACGCAGACCTTTTGTGATGCTGAACCGCCTGCCTTTGCTGGCGGTTCTGTTTTTCCCCTGTATCACAGCAGCCAGCAGCGAGCCGGGAATCGCAACAGTGCAGGAAGCGGTATCATCCCGGAACACCGCCTCAGTACTGGCGGATGCATTTGAACAGTCAGCCCAACTGTGGCGGCGAAATGCTATCGCTTATGCCCGGTTGCCCAGCCGTGATGATATCGGCCGGATACTCACTACCTACGGGTTAGATGAAGCAGGAAAGCCGGTTCCGGTCTCACAGCAAGAGATTGTTCAGGAAAGTGTTGTTGTCCGTGATATGCAGCCATTGGTCGGGGCGGTTTATCACGAGTATCTGATGACCAAAACCGCCTGGTTCGAAGAATACGGCATGATGCCAGATACGCTGTCATTCCACAGTTATCAGTCGTTGCGTCAGGTACAGGTATTGACCGTGGATGCACAGCTAGTGTCAGCACTTGGCAGCCTGGACGGTAAAACGGTCGAGATAAAAATCAGTGATTTCCCGGCATTCTTTGATGAAAACCAAGATGCAGAGACTGATCTTCCCACTGTCACTCTGATGTTAGGCGATCGGGTGACAGATGCTGGCGAAGTGGTAGCGATAGACACACTGCAACAGCGCTATAGCCTTCAGGGCGATCGCCCTCAAATCTGACAGGAACCAGCCGCAGGGCTGGTTTTTTTCATCTTTATCCCCGTCAAAACCGCGGCAATGTCACTGTGGTATTTTTTGACTGATCATTTTGATAATAATTGTTATTATTCTTCCCATTACTTTCCAGAGTGTCGCAACAACGCTGGTGTGATCACACCGAAACAGCAGAAAGGAATTTGCCCCAAAAAGATAATTCAACTTGAATGATAATAGTTATTATTTATTCTAGTGTTATTGGCCTAGTAAGAATTTGCGTTTGCTCAAGGTGCAGCAAGCGAGTCCATGATAGTTTGGTGAATGGATGACAACAGCGTTGAATACAAAACAGAGATCTGAACCTAACCGCTTCCCCGGCAAAATTGCGCGTGCTGTCCAGCCGGAAAACCTGATTCGGCTGTTCAATGATGCGGAGCGTTTGATACCCATAATGAAAGGCGTGTCCGCGCCTGACACCTTGTTTTGTATTACCCGTGATGGCAATAACGATCAGTTGCTGGCCAGCCTGTATCAGTACTGGCAGCAGAACTATCCGGAAGCGGGGCAGCCTTACTGGACGACACGCAGCTGGTCGATGCTGACCTGGCAGCCGCTCTACCTGGCTTTTGTCTGTGTGTACAGTGTGCAGTCGGTGCCACCACTGAGTCGTATTGTTCAGCAATACAATAACGAAGGGTGGGTGGCTGGCTACAGTTTCAGCCAGAACAGCCAATGGTGCGAAGGCAATACCCAGCAGCTGATTCAGTGTGCGGGTCGTGAACTGGTCGATTTGTATGACGATCTGCGTGAGCAGATGGAACACCATACCCGTATTCGTCCTGGTTTTACCCGCCAGTTACTGGCGGATGCCGTCCTGGCGGTGTTGCTGCGTTACCATAATGAATCCCCTGAGAAGATGCCAGCGGTCGAGGTGCCCCAGCATGCCGCTTGGTGGCTGGAAAGTCTTGGCCTGCCCGCCAAGCATATTGAGACACTGTACCGCGCCGAAACCGACGGCCAGTGGCAGCAACTGCGGGTGAGCTGCTGTATGCATTACCGGCGTGATGATGGCAGCTATTGTGAAAACTGCCCGAAGAATAAACTGTAAGCCTGATTGTGCCGCACGCCTATGTGCCGGTCACAAACAAGCTGTGTAAGTAATAAGACAAAATTATGTTTGAACTCAACAACATCCGTGTGAACCGTGGCGGGCGCGATATTTTGCGTATCGATCAGCTCACTATCGACAGCGGAGCCTTTACCATGGTGCTGGGCCACAATGGTTCAGGTAAATCAACACTGGTGAACTTGCTTGCCGGACAAATGGCGCCCGATGAAGGCGACATACTGCTCAATCAACAACCACTGACATCTTTGTCTGCCAAAGCGCTGGCACGGGAAGTGGCTTTTCTGCCGCAAAAGCTGCCGGACGTTGCCGGGTTAACGGTCAGAGAACTGGTGAAATTAGGCCGCTTTCCCTGGCGCGGGACATTCGGTCGCTGGCAAAAAGGCGATGTCGCTATCATAGAAGCTGCCATGAATAAAACCGGCACCCTGCGCTTTGCCGACAATCTGGCCGACCAGCTCTCAGGCGGGGAACGTCAGCGCGCCTGGGTGTCTATGCTGCTGGCCCAGCAGTCACCTGTCCTGATCCTCGATGAGCCGACCTCGGCACTGGATATTCATCATCAGTATCAACTGATGTCTTTGCTGGCCGATCTGAACCGCGACACAGGCTGCGGGGTGATTGTCATCTTGCATGATCTGAATCTGGCGTTGCGGTTTGCCACGCACGTGGTGGCCCTGAAGCAAGGGCGGATTGCCTTCACCGGCCCGAAAGACGTATTACTGGATGAACCAAGACTGTCTGCACTGTATGAGACGGACATTAAACTCATTGACCACCCTGTCAATGCAGATCGCCTGACGGGTCAGAAAGTCGCTGTAGTGTGTGAATAACAGTGGTGTGTGAATAGCAGTGGCACGAAAAACAGAGAAGTTGTCGTTTTATGTTGAATAAATGGTTGAAAAAAATGGGCCCAGTGGCACGAATGAGCAAATGGACTGCCGTGGCAGCCTTGCTGCTCTCCGGTCAGGTGTTTGCAGAGATAACTGTCACCGACAGCCGAGGTGAGCACACTCTGGCCGAGCCGCCTCAGCGTGTGGTTGTTCTCAACTGGGATCTGGCTGAACAAGTGCTGGAACTGGATGTCACTCCTGTTGGTATGCCAAATATCAGTGGCTATCAGGAATGGGTTGTTCAGCCTGCCGTACCCGCCGGTGTGGCGGATATCGGCACCCGCACCGAACCGAATCTGGAGAAAATTGCGGAACTGAAGCCGGATCTGATCCTGGCCGCTTCGCCGCAAAAGGATCTGATCCCCCGCCTGGAAGCACTGGCCCCTGTGTTGTACTACGAAACCTACAGCCAGTCGCTCAACAGTGCAGAAGCCGCCATTGCAAACTTCCGCCAACTGGCCACAGTCTTTGATCAGCAAGCGCAGGCTGAGCAGAAACTCACCGCTATGTCTGAACGTTTTACTGAACTGAAAAATCAGCTTAATCAGGCATTTAATGGTGAGTCACCCAGTGTGGTCGCGATGCGATTTGCCAATCAGACCTCTGTGTATATCTATGGCCAGAATTCCACCACTAATTATGCGCTTGAGCAGTTGGGTCTGACTCCGGCCATGCCTTTACCTGCCACCGAATGGGGCATTGTGCAGAAACGGCTGACCGACCTGCAAAAAGCGGGCGACAGCTACGTGCTCTACTTCCGGCCTTTCAATGAAGAGAAGCAGTTACAGCGCTCGGTGATCTGGAATGCCATGCCTTTTGTCCGCGCCAGGCACGTCAACAGCGTTGCCTCGGTCTGGAACTATGGCGGGGCGATGTCGATTCGCTATATTGCCGAAGCCATGGCCGACAGCCTGTTTGAGATTGCGCCGAATCAGGATGTGGTGACCGCTGTGAAGGGCGGGCAGGACTGATTCATGACCCGCTCTTTGTCCTTCTTTCCCATACTGCTGCTGGCCTTGTTGTCAGCCGTTGTTGCCAGTCTTCAGATTGGCTCTGATCTTTCTCTTTCCCGCCAGCTTGCCATAGTCACCGGCACCCAGGCGGAAGAATTTGCCGACATCATGTTCAGCTATGCCCAGCTTCCGCGCCTGGTGATGGCGCTGATGGTGGGCGCTATGCTGGGACTGGTGGGCAGTCTGATGCAGCAACTGACCCAAAACGCACTGACCTCACCGCTGACACTGGGCACCTCTTCCGGCGCCTGGCTGGCGCTGATCATAGTCAACGTCTGGTTTCCTGAGCTGGTGGGTGATCACAGTGCCCTGGCCGCTATGGCAGGCGCCATGCTGTCGTTGTTTCTGGTGATCTTCATTACCGGGCCGAAAAACATGACGGGGTTGCCCCTGGTGCTGTCGGGCATGGTGGTGAATATTCTGCTTGGCTCAGTGGCAAGCGCTATCATTTTGCTGAACGCGGAATATGCTAAGAACGTCTTTATCTGGGGCGCCGGCGATCTGACTCAGAACGGCTGGGAGTCTGTGCAGTGGTTGCTGCCCCGTTTGTCTGTTTCGCTTTTGCTGCTGGTGTTTGCGCCGCGTATTCTGACCCTGATGCGTCTGGGTCATCAGGGTGCGGCAGCACGCGGTCTGAATGTCGTTCCTGCTTTTATCGTGCTGATGGCTGTCGGCTTGTGGCTGGTGGCTGCGTCCATCACCGCGGTCGGTGTGATCAGCTTTATCGGATTACTGACGCCAAACATTGCGCGGGCACTAGGCGCCAGAACCCCGAGGTTTGAGCTCACCATGAGTGCTTTGCTCGGGGCGCTGCTCTTGGTGGCGACAGATGCCGCCGCCCAGCTGCTCAGTCAGCTGACAATCGATACGATTCCGAGTGGTACCACGGCTGCGGCCATCGGTGCGCCGGCTCTGTTGTGGTTCAGTCGCCGTAAGATGAAAGCGCAGGATCAGGTATCGATAAAATTACCGCCGAGCCGGGATCGTCTTTCTGCTTTGATTCTGCCTGCCTTGATGCTGATTGTTGCTGGCATACTGTGCCTGACCGCTGTGTTTGTGACTGACGGTCACAGCTGGCATGTTGCGCTGCCAACGGCTTATCAGTGGGAGCTTCGCTGGCCGAGGATGCTGACTGCCCTCAGTGCCGGAGTCGGGTTAGCTATTGCGGGCACTGTGCTGCAGCGGTTGATCTACAATCCGCTTGCCAGCCCGGATATTCTGGGGATCTCTGCCGGCGCAACCTTTGCTTTGGTGGGAGCCAGTGTTTTTCTGGGCATGAACATTTTTGCGGTTGGCTCTGTGCTGGCATTTGCTGGCAGTATGTTAGTGCTGGCCGTGTTGCTGGTGCTGGGACGCCGTCATCAGTTTGCCCCCTCCAGCCTGATTCTGATCGGTATTGCTCTGACTGCCCTGATCGACGCCTTAGTGCAATTTGCTCTGGCGAAAGGCACGCAGGACAGCTACAGCATACTGACCTGGCTGGCAGGTTCAACCTATCGGGTGACGGAAGGCAAAGCGCTGTTTCTGTTCGTCGGAGTGGCCGCCTTGTTTGCGTTCACACTGGCCACCTCGCGCTGGCTGACTCTGATCTCTGCCGGCAGACAGTTTGCGGCGGCACGTGGTTTGAATGTCCCTGTCAGCAGCGCCTTATTATTGGGGACCGTGGCTTTATTGTGCGCTTTGGTGACAGCCACTATGGGTCCGGTCGCTTTTGTCGGTTTGCTGGCGCCACATATGGCGGTGATGCTGGGTGCTAAACAGGCCAGAGAGCAACTGATCATAGCGTCACTGGTTGGTGCATCTGTGATGTTAATTGCTGACTGGGTAGGGCAGACTGTGCTGTTCCCGGCTCAAATCGCGGCCGGCACTCTGGTGTCTGTCATTGGCGGCAGTTATTTTCTGTTTCTGCTGATTCGCGGCAGAAGCCGATAGCAACACAGCGTCTCGAAACGGGCAGATAAAAAAAGCCGGGTTAGCAGCAATGCAACCCGGCTTTTTATTGTGGTCAGGTTAAGGGATTAACCTTCGATTTCCGCATTGTGGTAAACGTTCTGCACGTCGTCGCAGTCGTTCAGCATGTCGAGAAACTTGTCAAACGTGGCCACATCGTCGCCGGTGACAGGATGCATTGCCTGAGGCACAAAGGTGATTTCTTCCACTTCCATCACCACGTCAGGCATGGCGTCAGACAGGGCACTTTTCACTTTGAAGAATTCAGTGTGCGGCGCGAAAACAGTGATCATGCCGTCTTCCGCTTCGATGTCCGTCACATCCGCATCACCCATGATCAGGGCTTCCATGACGGCTTCTTCGTCATCGCCTTTGAACTGGAACACCGCCTGATGATCGAACATGTGAGCAACAGCACCTGGTGCACCGATTTTTGCGTTGTTCTTCACAAAACACTGGCGAACATCCATGTAGGTACGGTTGTTGTTGTCGGTCAGACAGTCAACGATTACAGAGCAGCCGCCAGGTCCGAAACCTTCGTAGCGTGCCGTTGAAAAATCTTCACCGCCGCCACCGCTTGCTTTATCAATAGCTTTTTCGATCACGTGACTAGGCACCTGATCTTTTTTTGCTTTTTCCATCAGACGGCGCAGAGACAGGTTGCTGTCCGGATCTGTACCGCCGTTTTTGGCGCTCATGTAGATCTCTTTACCGTACTTGGAATAGACCTTGATTTTAGCGCCTTGTGTTTTAGCCATTGAGGCTTTACGAACTTCGAAACTGCGTCCCATGGGGAATCACTCTCTGTAATTGATACTTTCGATATGTAGGGGCTGATTTTATCAGCACGGTCTGTATTTAGGCTAGTGCCTAGTTTCGCATTTACCAGCCGAAACGACAATTTGCCACAATCTGACCGGTGAACAGCGGCCATATTACCTTGGTTTCCGCCCTTTTAAGGCGAAGAGACTACAAAAATAACCGTTTTGGTGATTAAAAATAGTCCAGATACATAAAAAACACGGTTTATGGCTCAAAAAATAGACATTTGAATGTCTTGGTACTTTACAGTGTGAATTGAGCTGGTATGATTCACCGCACTTACGGAGAGATGGCTGAGTGGTTGAAAGCACCGGTCTTGAAAACCGGCATACGTTAATAGCGTATCTAGGGTTC